>CANISA010000116.1 GCA_947470005.1 Legionellaceae bacterium
GAACCCCGTCGCCTTCTCTCTTGGGCCCTTACACGTGCATTGGTATGGCCTGATGTATCTACTGGCATTCCTCAGTGCATGGGGTTTGGCCTCGTGGCGAACCAAGCATTTTCATCTCCACTGGACGCCTGAGCAAATCAGCGATCTCATTTTTTTTGCAGCCCTTGGGATTATTATTGGCGGGCGTTTAGGTTATCTCGTCTTTTACAATACAGAACGTTTTCTTCACGAGCCATGGCTGTTGTTCAAACTATGGGAAGGGGGTATGTCATTTCACGGTGGCTTATTAGGCGTTCTCGTAGCACTGGGCTTTTTTTCCTGGCGAACCCACAAATCGTTCTGGGAGATTGCTGATTTTACGGCTCCTCTCGTGCCATTAGGCCTGGGCGCTGGACGCGCAGGTAATTTCATCAACGGGGAATTATGGGGACGCGCGACTGATGTCCCTTGGGCCATGATTTTCCCAGAGGCAGACGGTCGCCCCCGTCACCCGTCTCAACTCTATGAGCTTGGCTTAGAGGGAATAGGTCTTTTTATCTTGGTGTGGTGGTATGCTCGAAAACCCAGACCGAAGGGCACTGTTTCCGCTGTGTTTTTAATGGGATATGCCGCCGTACGCATCCTGATAGAATGCTGGCGCGAACCCGACGTTCAGCGTGGTTTTTTAGCCTTCGGTTGGTTAACCGAGGGACAACTTCTATCAATCCCAATGTTTATCGTCGGATTTTTATTATGGTGGGTAAAACGCAATGAAAACATACCTTCAACTCATTGATCATGTGTTGCAGCAAGGGATTACAAAAGAGGACCGAACAGGCACCGGTGTGTTGTCCACTTTTGCTTATCAAATGCGCTTTGATTTGACCCAAGGCTTCCCCATGGTCACCACCAAAAAGCTACACATGAGAAGCATTATTCATGAGCTTTTATGGTTCTTACAAGGCGACACCAACATTGCATACCTGCACGAGCATGGCGTGTCTATTTGGGATGAGTGGGCAAACGATGCAGGCGATCTCGGGCCTATTTATGGGTATCAGTGGCGTCATTGGCCGACTCAAGATGGGCACTCCATCGACCAACTCGCCGAGGTCATCTTGCAAATTAAAACCAATCCAAACTCGCGTCGCCTGATTGTCAGTGCCTGGAATGTGGGTTTGCTGGATCAGATGGCATTGCCTCCTTGCCACGCCTGGTTCCAATTTTATGTCGCCAATGGTCGTCTTTCCTGTCAACTGTACCAACGTTCAGCGGATATCTTCTTAGGCGTTCCCTTCAATATTGCATCCTATGCCCTGCTCACGCACATGGTCGCCCAACAATGTGATCTAGACGTCGGTGAGTTCATTTGGACAGGCGGCGATTGTCACCTCTACAATAACCATCTCGAACAAGCAAACACGCAGCGTCAACGAGCCCCTCTCCCTCTGCCTACGCTTCGTATTCATCGAAAACCTCCGTCGTTATTTGATTACCGGTTTGATGATTTTGAGTTCATCAACTACCAATCTCACCCCGCGATCAAAGCACCAATCGCTGTTTAGAATATTGATTTATTTTAACCCATATAGTAAGATCGGCACACTTCTTTTTTTTCGGAGAGCTGCTGATGAAGGGTATACGTCTCTTAACCGCCGCCGGCCTATTGTTAGCCGGTAGTGCGTTTGCACAACAAGACATTCAACTGATTGGGAAGATTCAACAACAGCTCCCTCGCTCAGCGAACCCCATGGTAAGAACACTCAACGCACAGGCCTTGCCAGCATCCATTACGTTATTAAAAATCGAACTCTCTGACAATGCCTGGATGAAACTTCAAGCACGGACAGAAGAAACAGAAAAAAAAATGCCTCAAAATCCAATCGTTGGTGAGTCTAAAGGCGTTCAACTCGGCATGAATGACGTCCCTGTCCTGGATCAAGGGCCACATTCAACCTGTGCGACGTTTGCGGTAACAGCTGCCATTGACGCCGCCTTACATCAAGGCGATACCATCAGCCAGCTCTGCCAGCTCCAATTAGGGCGTCACTTAGAAAAAAATGGCTACACCTTCAGTGGCTGGAATGGCTCGATGGGCCCCATCATCTTGCATCAAATGCAAACCTTTGGCTTCGTCAGCAAAGCCACTCAGCGTGAAAAAGGGTGTGCAGGAACCACCGAATACCCGACATACACCTCCGATGAGCCAGAAGCAGAACTCTCGCTCGCCGACTATCACGCCCTGAGTGAAGCGATGCCCGAAGGGAGCGTGAGCTGGTCATCGATGCTCGATGCTTATCACGTGTTTGTCGATAAAGTAGACCCCAATCAAACACTTAAAAACGTCATAACCGTATTGAATGCAGGCGATCGCTTAACCTTCGGGGTACTGCTGTTTAGTACCGAGCAAGGAATCGCCGGTGCCATTGGGAAACACCATGCCAGCAACGACACGTGGGTCCTCACGCCAGAAATTATCAAACAAATCAATCAACAAGGCGAATTTGGTGGCCATGCCATGATCATCACCGGATATGACAATGAAGCGGTTGCCATCGATAATCAGGGTCGGTCACACAAAGGATTACTGACGATACGAAACTCCTGGGGCAGTCATATCGGAAACAACGGCGATTTTTACATGTCTTATGACTATTTCAAAGCCTTGACCATCGAAATACAGCGTATTCGATCAAGCTAATGTTTTACTAAAGGCCACGCGTTCCGCAACCGACTGCGGACCGCGTGCGGCCTGCGCTTCAATCGCTCGATACCGATCCAAAATCCCCACGCGATTTGCAATTTGAATGTTAAGTCCAGGCCGCGCATTCAACTCCAGCATCAGCGGACCATGATCTTTATCTAATACAATATCTACGCCTAAATAACCAAGGCCCGTTAATTCATAACAACGAGCGGCGATTTCTAAAATACTATCCCAATAAGGAACATGGATATTCAGCGTTGAATTCAAGGTGTCGGGGTGGTAGTCAATCACATCGTTATGGAACACTCCCCCCAGTGTCACGCCGCTCGCCAAGTGAATACCCGCGCCGATCGCACCCTGGTGCAAATTAGCCTTCCCCCCCGAGAGACGTGTCGGCAAACGTACCATCGCCATAGCAGGGTAGCCCAGCAAGGTAATCACCCGAATATCAGGCACCCCCTCATGACTAATGTCCGCAAACACAGGGTCAACCACAACGCGGTGCTCAACCATTGCATAATCAGGATGGCCGCCTAAGCTATATGCACCCGAGAGCAAGCATGACAAATGATAGGCAATCTCTTGCGTTGTTAATAATTTTCCATTGATTTGTCGATACCGGCCAAACACCCGACTCGTGATCACAAGAATGCCATCCCCGCCCGCACCATGTGCCGGCTTAATCACAAAATCAGTGTAAGGCGCCAGGATCTCTTCCAATGCCTTAATTTGACGTTCGGTTTTAATCAACGCATACAACGCAGGCACGGCAATACCTGCCGCTAAGGCGAGTCGCTTTGTTTGTAATTTGTCATCCACCAAGGGATAGAGCTTTCGTGGATTATAACGTAACACATAATCGCTGTTTCGTCGGTTAATGCTTAAAATACCACGCTGGTGCAATCGACGGTAAATCGTCCACATTATGCTTTCCCTGCCAAGGCCTTAAACCGAACCAACTCAAGTAAACGATAGCCTCGATACTGACCAAACCACAAAATAAAGGCTAATAAAACCAACAATAACTCAGGAAAAGCAAACATCAAATATTGCATAAATCCATTGCTCATAGCCCCAAATGCAATCACAGCGGCAACCAAGCTCCCGACACCGGATTTAATCGCATCCGATGCGCCACGCTCATCCCACATGATGCACATCCGCTCGATGGTCATTGTTAAAATAATCATGGGAAAGAGTGCTACCGATAACCCGGAATCAAGACCTAATTTTTGACTCATCACACTAATAAAAATCATCAGCATGATCACCACCGTGAGAATAGCCGCCAGTCGAGGCACCAATAATAATCGCAATTGATCTAAATAAAAACGAGCCAATAGCCCAAACGAAACAATAAACGTAAACAGTGTTATGCCCCAAACCACATGGGTTTCTCGAAACGCTAACGCAATCAAAACAGGCATGAACGTCCCAAACGTCCGAAGCCCTATAAAATTACGTAACAATAAAATAATAAAAGCGCCCACAGGGACGGTGAGTAAAATTTTATAGGTTTCTTGTACATTTACCGGCAGTTGCAGGAGCGAAAAACGCAATAACTGCGAGTCAGTTTGAAACCCACGCGCTTTAGCAAGGCTCAGCGCATTCACCGGCGTAGGCGATACCGTTAGTGTAAATTGAGGTTTTTTCCCACCCATCACATCAAACATGGGCTCACTTCCATACTGCCAAATTAAGAAGTCTTTCGGTAAGCCAGCAGAGCCCGTACGCGGGTTGACATACACCCATTCTTTGTCATTATAGACGGCAAGAAACAACTTAAAATTGGCCTTGCTCTGCTGCGTTAAATAAAATCCATGCACAGGCATGGCATCAATTTTTGCCCGATTAAGCACGCCAATGGCCGCCGACACCATGTGAGCATCATTGGGTTCACTCCCTACAAGCAATTTGGCGTTTCCATCCCCTTTGTTGAGCTCTTTAATCGCGCTCTGTGCAAATGTTTGAATGTCTGCAGAGGATTGGCGTGCTTGGCCAATGATGGTATCCATTGCCGTCTTTTGACTCTCTTCCAAGAGAGCCGCTTTTATTTTAACAGGCCGACTCAAGTACACATCATTATTATCGGTTTCACGAAGGACCGCTCGATAATACAACGATTGTGGGCCAGCACTTCGTCGCAATGACCAGATTGCTCGACGATTATAACCGTTTGAATTTGTGGTCACTCCGTAATTTTGAGCGACAAAATATTCATCCAAAATGGCAACATAAGGCGGCATATAAGGAATCGTAAAACTTGCTTTGACCGGCACATTTCGGTCGGCGACAAAACGAAGATTCGCTTCAATCATCCAGCTATTCACTTTTTCGGTATCCGTCAAAGGGACGTCTAAAATCAAGTGCCGGTAGAAAAAAAGGCCCATCCCGACAAAGAATAAGGTCACAATCAAGCCATAAAGATGGCGCTTACTGCTGCTCATAATTTACCCACGGGATCTTTTTTAATGGTATATTTCAATGCAGGATCGACCACCCCACCAAAGGCAATCAGTGCATCCCGGCCTAATAACAACGGATAGTTGAACCGTTTTCGATTCGTCAAATTAACCCGGATCACGCGAACTTTATCTCCGAGTTGAATCGACATGCGGACCACAGGCCGCTTCATGGATTTCTTCAATAAGCTAGCTATCCGCGCCTCACCTGACCGAAGCTTAATATTAACCTGTCCAACATACTCGCATGTAAACAAACGATCGCCGTCTTTACTGGGCACCGTGAAGCGAAGGTAAGGCTTGCCTTCCATGTCAACCTCACTGATCGCTCTCGCGTTTAATGAGGCTGACTTCGCCCCCGTGTCCAATTTAGCCGATATAATTAATTTTTGATCGACCAAGGTTGCCTTTTCGATGTACCCATATGTACTTTTTTCATCATTTGCCATGGTCTGCCCCACGA
>CANISA010000117.1 GCA_947470005.1 Legionellaceae bacterium
CACACTTACATGGTGGCGAAACAACAGAGGGTGCTTTTGATGAGAGTATTCGTCACTCAATCACAAAAATGTCGCATGTACATTTTGTTGCTGCGGAGATATATCGGCAAAGGGTTATTCAGTTGGGTGAAGATCCAAAACGAGTTTTTCTGGTTGGAGGATTAGGGATTGACAGCATACGGCGGCTGAAATTGCTAGAACGTCATGAGATAGAAACGGAACTAAAATTTACGTTTAAGGACAAGAATCTATTGATAACGTTTCATCCAGTAACGTTGGAAGATGCGACAGCAGCTGTTCAAATGGTGGAGTTGTTGGCTGCATTGGAAAAATTGATAAATACACAATTGATTTTCACACTTCCTAATGCAGATGGAAGCGGGCACGATATCGCTGAATTGATTCAGTCGTTTGTTGCTAATCATTCAAATGCCAAGGCATTTACTTCCCTGGGCCAACTGCGTTATTTATCTTGTCTTCAACAGGTAGATGGCGTGGTTGGAAACTCTTCCAGTGGGCTGATTGAGGCACCTTCTTTTCGAAAAGGGACGATCAACATCGGTGATCGCCAACGGGGTCGTTTGAAAGCTGAAAGCGTGATTGATTGCCTCCCGAACAGGGCAAGTATATCATCGGCTCTTCACAAACTATATTCGGTTGAGTTTCAAGAGTTATCACAACAGGTCGATAATCCATATGGTGATGGGGGCGCAAGTGAAAAAGTTGTTCAGCAACTGAAGAGTATCTCACTTGAGGGAATACTTAAAAAACATTTTTATGACTTGAGCGATGAGATGTAATTTTATGGATTTTCGTTGAGTTGCAATGAGCAGTCAACGCCTGAAAAATAAATGTTAACCGAGTTTGGGTATTCATATGGATATTGAAAAAAACTGGCAGAAAGCACTTCTGCCTACCGATTCGACACTTCAGCAAGCTATTTTTAATTTGAATGAAACAGCGTTTCAAATCATCATGGTTACCTCGCAGGATGGTAAGCTGCAAGGAACCATAACGGATGGTGATATTCGACGTGGTTTGCTGCGTGGGTTAGACCTAAGTTCTTCAATTAGCACTGTCATCAATCGTGACGCGCTCGTCGCCCCGCCTCAATTACACCGAGAAGTGGTGCTTCATTTATTGAAGGCGAATAAAATTCATCAGCTTCCCATTGTGGATAGCGAACGTCGTGTTGTTGGGTTGCACTTGATGGATGAATTGTCGAAGCCGGTGAGTCGATCGAACCTGATGGTGATCATGGCCGGTGGCTTGGGCACTCGATTGCGGCCACAAACGGAGACTTGTCCTAAGCCATTATTGCTGGTGGCTGGAAAGCCTATGTTGGAGCATATTATTGAGCGTGCGAAATCCGAGGGATTTGAACATTTTATGCTTGCGATTAATTACCTGGGCCATATGATTGAGGACTACTTTGGGAATGGAGATCTTTGGCAAGTGGACATTAATTACTTACGAGAGCAATTTCTTCAGGGCACGGCAGGGGCCCTTGGGTTATTGATGCCTAAACCGGATAAGCCTTTTTTAGTTTCTAATGGAGATATACTCACTGATATTCGATATGGTGAGCTGCTTGATTTTCATACGCATCATAACGCAGTGGCTACTATGGCTGTTAGGCAGCACGACTGGAAACATCCTTTTGGTGTCGTACAAACGAAGGGGGTCGATATCATTGGTTTTGAAGAAAAGCCGGTGACACGCACCTATGTTAACGCCGGGGTTTATGTACTAGAGCCTAGTGCTTTAGAGTTTTTACATGCGTCAGATTATTGTGATATGCCATTGCTCTTTGGGCGGTTGCGAGAACAAGGTCTACGTACAGTGGTTTATCCTATTCATGAACCATGGATTGATGTAGGAGAACCGGATTCATTGGCTATTGCAAATACAATCAAAGAGGAAGCGGAATGAAAAAAAATGTGCGTGAAATGTACAACCTTCCTGCGGATGTCAGGTTCTGTAAGGCCTGCACTATATCCAATCAAAGGCCTCGTATTGCTTTTGATAAAGAGGGCGTTTGCTCTGCTTGCAATTATATGGAATATAAAAAACAAAAGATTGATTGGGTGCAGCGTGAACAAGAGCTGCGAAATTTGTGTGATCTGCATCGAAAAAGCAACGGTGAATATGATGTGATTGTTCCTTGTAGTGGGGGAAAGGATGGCGGTTTTGTGGCCCATCAGTTGAAATATAAATATGGAATGAACCCTCTAGCTGTTACGTGGGCTCCATTGAAAGCAACAGATATTGGTCGGCGGAATCTGGATGCATTTATTGCTTCCGGATTTAATCATGTGTTGGGAACGCCGAATCCGCAGATTACGAGGAGATTGACTCATCTTTCGTTTAAGTATTTAGGGGACCCTTTTCAACCGTTTATTTATGGTCAAACTAATTTTCCTTTGCACATGGCCGTTAAGCATAATGTACAGCTAATTATGTATGGAGAAAATGGTGAGGTTGAATATGGGGGGGATATGAAAAACGCATTCCGCCCAGATCGTGAGATAGCCGATCATGATAAACATTATTTTTCTGGATTGCCGCCAGAGTTTTGGACTGAACATGGATTATCTCTTGCCGATTTGTATCCTTTTATGGCGCCAAAATTTGATGATATAAAAAAGAACAATACGACAATACACTTTTTAGGATATTACCTTTCCTGGGATCCACAAGAAAACTTTTATTACTGCCAAGAACACACAGGATTTACACCAAATAATGAAAGGTCTGAAGGAACTTACTCAAAATACGCCAGTTTAGATGATGCAATCGATGGGTTTCATTATTATCTCGCTTTTATTAAATTTGGGATTGGAAGAACGACATCTGATACAGCACATGAAATTCGTGATGGCAAAATAACGAGAGAAGAAGGCATTGCGCTGGTGAAGCGATATGATGGGGAATTTCCGAGAAAATATTTTAATGAGTTTCTTGATTTCTGTTCAATCAGTGCAGAGGAGTTTGCATTGGTTATTGATAGCTGGCGAGCAGAGCATCTATGGAAGAAGGAGGGCAGTGGTTGGACATTACGTCATGCTGTTTGGGACAATGAAGTGGAATGTGAAATGGCGTAATTTTTATGAAAAAAATACGGTTGATCGCACGGTTGGATATCAAAGGACCTAATTTGATTAAGAGCGTACAGTTTGAGGGTCTGCGCGTGATAGGCTCGCCTAATGAATATGCTTTACGCTACTACAATCAAGGCGCGGATGAATTGATTTATATGGATTGTGTTGCCAGTTTATATGGGCGCAATAATTTAAGTGATATTGTTCAGCGTGCGGCTGAGAACATCTTTGTCCCTATTACGGTAGGCGGAGGCATTCGTTCTATTGATGATGCGGCTCGGCTGTTGCGCAGTGGAGCAGATAAGATTGCTATTAATACAGCAGCTATTGCTAATCCGAAGTTGATTACAGAAATAGCCCGTAGTTTTGGAAGCCAATGTGTTGTTCTGTCTGTTGAGGCGAAGCAAGTTGGAGACGGGCGTTGGGAGGCTTATACTGATAATGGTCGTGAACGAACCGGTATTGATGTTGTGGACTGGGTAAAACAGGGTGTAATTCTTGGTGCCGGAGAGATATTACTTACTTCAGTGGATAGAGAAGGATCGCGAAAAGGGTTTGATCTTAAACTTGTTACAGCCGTGTCTCAATCGGTTTCTGTTCCAGTTATTGCTAGTGGCGGGATGGGGAAGCCTGAAGATTTACTTGATGTTGTTTTAACCGGTGATGCAGATGCAGTAGCTATGGCTGATATTCTACATTATGGCCGGGCAACGGTGGGAGATATTCGTCTTATAGCGCAAGCGGCGGATATGGATGTGAGGCGCTATGAAAATCATTGAAATAGTTGTGATTGATTATGGGATGGGTAATTTGTTAAGCGTTCGTCGTGCCCTTGAACACTGTGGCGCACGGGTAGTGATTACAAGAGATCCAAAAACGATTCTCGCAGCCTCTCATGTGATTTTGCCAGGTGTTGGTGCTTTTGCACGTGCCATGGATGAATTGCACCGTCTTGAGTTGGTTGAAGTTATTCGCTCTTTGATTCAGAGCGGTGTTGCTTTTCTTGGTATTTGTTTAGGTATGCAGCTGCTACTCAGTGAAAGCGAGGAGTTTGGAGTGACTCCCGGCTTAAATCTTATCCCTGGCCGCGTTATTCCAGTGCCTAAACAAACAATAGCCGGGTCACCGCAAAAAATTCCACATATTGGTTGGAGTGCGTTGTCCTGTCCACGAGGTGAGAAAAAATGGACAAGTCGCTTACTTACAGGGATTCCTTTTGGAGCGGCTGCTTATTTTATACACTCCTTTATGGCAAAGCCTAACGACTCCAGCTTGTGTCTTGCTGAGTGCCGCTATGGTGAGCAGTCTATTAGCGCGATTATTGGTCTTGATAATATGACTGGGTGTCAATTTCATCCTGAAAAAAGCGGTGAAATGGGGCTTAGTCTCTTACGGAATTTTGTATCCTCATGAGAATTCTTGCCTTGATACCTGCACGCGGAGGATCAAAACGTTTGCCTGGCAAAAATATCAAAGAGCTGGGTGGGAAACCTTTGATTCATTGGACAATTGAGGCGGCAAAGGGCGCGGAGGAGATTTGTGAGGTTTTAGTATCCACGGATGATGAGGCTATTGCAGAAGTTGCGCGACGATGCGGAGCTTGTGTTCCCTGGCTGAGACCCGCCGCACTGGCAACGGACACAGCGGGTTCTGCTGATGTAGCTCTTCATGCATTGGGTTGGTATCAAGCGAATGTTGGTCACGTGGATGGTTTATTACTTCTTCAACCGACGTCGCCTTTTAGAACGAGAGATACTATTCGTCGAGGTATTGAGTTATTTGTAACTCATGGTATGAAACCGGTTCTGGGTGTCTCACTTGTAGAAAAGCATCCTATGTGGTGTATGAAGATGCATGAAGGAACGCTAATTCCTTTTATGAGTGATAATGGGTTAGATCTTCGTTCGCAAGAACTTCCTCCAGTATATGTAGTGAATGGTTGTTTTTATTTAATCACACCGACGGAATTGATGTTGAATGTTAAATTTCAACAAGAAGGGAGTATTCCTCTTATTATTAATTCCCCACATGAGTCGTTGGATATAGATACTCAATGGGATTGGTCTCTTGCGGAGTTTATGTTAGGAGATGTCCTGTCGACATGAAGATTCTGCTTTTAGGAAAAAATGGACAGGTAGGCTGGGCGTTACTTGTTAGGGAGATGATTACCTTAGACCGTAAAGGTTACTCATGGTTGCATCAACGTAGTGAGTCATTGATTGAAAAACTGATTAAACCAGTGAAGAGGAAGATCTGCGCTATTACGTCGTGAGGGATTATATTCCTCAACTGTTCCTGCGTGGCGACAACAGCTTGGGGCTGATAATGAAGGCAAAAAAGGAAAGGCTAAAACGAAACGCATTAGCTCACTTGCTGAGTGAAGTTGAGCAATTAAAAAAGAAATTGGATCAGGCTCAAGCCATCATCGACCTCCAAAAAAAAGTCTCCGAATTGCTTGGGACGTACATCCTCCC
>CANISA010000118.1 GCA_947470005.1 Legionellaceae bacterium
TGGTTTAACGTGCATGGGCGACATGCGTTACCATGGCAAACGCCGCGTGATGCTTATCGTGTGTGGATCTCGGAAATCATGCTCCAGCAAACCCAAGTCAAAACAGTTATTCCCTACTTTAATCGCTTCATGGCGCGCTTCCCTAATCTCGCGTCTCTAGCAAACGCCAGCGAAGATGAGGTATTGGCTCTCTGGTCCGGTTTAGGGTACTACAGCCGTGGCCGTAACCTACAAAAAGCCGCAAGCCTGTTGATGACGGATTTTTTCGGCGAATTTCCACGTGACCTCAAGGCGTTAGAAACGCTTCCGGGCATTGGCCCGTCAACCGCGGCCGCGATTGCCTCGCTGGCCTTTGAGCAACCCACGGCTATTTTAGATGGCAATGTCAAACGAGTATTAAGTCGATATTTTTTAATTACAGGACCTCTGGACAACGCTGCCGCTAAAGAAACCCTTTGGCAACGGGCAAATCAATGCATGCCCAACACACGATGTGCCGATTACACACAAGCCATCATGGATCTTGGCGCTACGGTATGCATGCCGAGAAAACCGACTTGCGCACAGTGCCCACTTGAAAAGACATGCCTGGCGCACAGAGACCGCGTCGTGGATCAATACCCTCACAAGCCCATCAAAAAAATATTACCCATCAAACGAGAGCAATTTTTATTATTGCACGCGCATAACGCATCGATTTACCTTGAGAAACGGCCATCCACAGGGGTGTGGGGGGGATTGTGGTGTTTACCTGCCTTGGAGATGGACGATTGCCCAACGGCGTACCTGCAGAACACACACAAGCTTCACGCGAAGACGCTACAACCCATGCTGCATATCAAGCACACGTTCAGCCATTTTCAATTGCATATTCATGCCTTGTCCATCGATGTGGACAACAGCCAGCACGTACCGGCTGAAAATGGCCGTTGGTTTAGCGTGTTCGATCTTCCTTCACTCGGATTAGCTAAACCCGTAAGCACCATCATCGATCATTTTTTTTTCCACACGCGGTGACCACGCGCAGAAGGCATGTGACGTATCCGCTTAAGTGCTACGATCGCATCCGGCTGACCCGCCTTCGCGGCTAGTCCAATCCAATAGCACGCCTTGCTTCGACTCTCAACGACGCCTTGACCATAGTAGTACATATAACCAATGGCATACTGCGCGTCCAGCTGTCCTTTTTCAGCCTCAGGCTTCAGACGAATGAACGCTTGGCGATAATCTTGCACTTGAAAGCTGTGGATGCCTTCACGTAAATTCAAGCCGCGAACAGCGCACCCTTCCAGTAATACAAAGCTACAAAAAAAAACACACAATAAAGCACGTAACAACATTTATTCCTCACCCATAGGCTTCGCTGGTGCATCGAAGGTTAACCCTTTTTCGGGCAAACTTAAACTCTCAATCGCCCCATTTCGCATCATAAAGATTTCGTCTGGCTGAATTCGTTTAAGGATAGCCCCTCCAGGAAGGACATCACCGAGGTGAAACACCCGCTCCTCTTTGTCCGGCAACTGAAGGAGCACTTGAGACTCATCTTCCTGAAGCGAATAAATAATACCAACAACGGATAATCGAAGAGCGGATCGTTTCACATCTGCTTCGGCTAAATTTTCAGGCATATAATCGCCAAAAAAAGGTATTTTCACCACCTCCGCACGATCACGTGGCACGGGCTCTGCCGCTATCTCCAGCGAAGAGGATTGATCGTCACCAAGCGATTCTGACGAAAAAAAAGCAAGCAAACCCAGCAAGATCTCAATCATCGTGAACAACAACAAGACCCCACATAAGATTCTCGGTACCCATGGTTTAGACCATGCAACTTTTAGGTCAGCATACACAAACAGCCCTTTTAAAAAACTTAACATTGACCGGATGTGCTCATGCTAGCATAGCGCGTACCACTCAGCGAGTGTTAAGTCTTGCCTATCCAGAGGGACCTCAATAGAATGGTCAGAGACAAAATAATACGCTCGAATCACTGGAGTTTTTATGGATAATTCGCATTTTGATACCCGGGCCATTCATGCCGGCCAATCCCCTGACCCCAGCACGGGGGCCGTCATGACGCCTATTTATGCTACCTCCACGTATCGGCAACAAGCCCCTGGTGTCCATCAAGGGTATGAATACTCGAGGACCCAGAACCCAACGCGTGCAGCATTCGAGGGCTGCATCGCGAGCCTTGAATCAGGTTCCCGTGGGTTTGCGTTTGCCTCAGGGATGGCCGCGATTAACACGGTCATTGATCTGCTGGATGCTGGCGATCACGTGATTGCCATGGACGACTTGTATGGTGGAACGTACCGGCTGTTTGATAAAGTCAAAACGCGTACGTCTCAATTGTCGTTTTCCTTCGTCGACATGGTTAACCTTGACGCCATTGAGGCCGCCATTCAGCCTAAAACACGCATGCTGTGGTTAGAGACGCCGTCTAACCCCATGTTAAAGTTAGTTCACCTCGAAAAAATAGCGGCTTTGGGTAAACGCCATGGCCTCATCACCGTAGTCGATAATACGTTTGCGACGCCATGGATTCAACGTCCGCTTGAGCAAGGCATTGATCTTGTTCTGCATTCTGCAACCAAATATTTAAATGGCCATTCAGATGTCATTAATGGCGTGGTCGTCGTTGGCGAAAACCACGCCCTCGCAGACAGGCTTGCCTTTTTACACAATGCATGCGGCGCCATTGCCGCCCCTTTTGATAGTTTTTTAGTGTTGCGTAGCCTCAAGACACTGCCCATCCGCATGCAGCGACACTGCGAAAACGCCATGGAGCTCGCGCAGTGGTTAGAGAAGCATCCGTGCATTGAACGCGTCATTTATCCAGGCCTCCCCAGCCACCCTCAACATGCGCTTGCCAAACACCAAATGCATGCCTTTGGTGGTATGATTTCAGCCGTCATCAAAGGCGGGCTTACGACAACCTTGGCTAGCTTATCTCGTTGTCAGCTCTTTACCTTGGCCGAGAGCTTAGGTGGTGTTGAAAGCCTGATAGAACACCCAGCCATTATGACACACGCGTCCATCCCGCCTGAAAAACGTCAAGCGCTTGGTATTCTGGATGGATTTATTCGACTGTCGGTCGGAATAGAGCACGTGGACGACCTAAAAGCTGATCTCAATGCGGCCCTCACCTCACCTGACTCATAAGGAAATTCCATGCACTCGCTTCAACCTTGTATTGAACATTATTTTGACCTGCGAGCCTCGCTGTCGCCCTCATCAACCCCTCCCGAACTGCGCTTGGCGCTTGACGATGTCATGGCTGAGCTCGATGCCGGTCGTCTGCGTGTAGCAGAAAAAATGAAGGGCGAATGGATTGTGCATCAGTGGCTCAAAAAAGCGATTCTGTTGTCCTTTAAATGCTTTAGTAACCTCACCGTTGAATCCGGATTTTGCCAATTTTATGACAAAATACCCGTTAAATTCTCAGATATGTCCCCTGCTGACTTTGCTGAAATGGGCGTACGTATTGTCCCTCCGGCCATGGTTCGTCGTGGCGCATTCATCGGCAAAAACACAGTCCTCATGCCTTCCTATGTGAATATTGGTGCATATATTGACGAGGGCGTCATGGTGGATACTTGGGCCACCGTGGGCTCCTGCGCCCAAATAGGAAAAAATGTCCATCTTTCCGGCGGTGTGGGCATCGGTGGGATATTAGAGCCCTTGCAAGCAACACCGACCATCATTGAAGACAATTGTTTTATTGGCGCACGCTCAGAAGTCGTAGAAGGGGTCATCGTCGAACAGGGCTCGGTTATTTCCATGGGGGTTTTTTTAGGTCAAAGCACTAAGATTTACAACCGCCTCACCGGAGAAATCACCACTGGACGCATCCCTGCAGGCTCCGTCGTTGTCGCGGGAAGCTTGCCAAGTGCCGATGGCAGTCACAGCCTTTATTGCGCTGTGATCGTAAAACAAGTCGATGAAAAAACACGCGCAAAAGTCAGCATCAACGAGCTCTTACGAGACACCAACGCATGATGCCTATCCACGACTTATTAGCCGAACTCATCGCCTTTCAATCATTAACACCTCATGATGCCGGCTGCCAAGATTACTTGGCACGCTATTTAGAGGCATTAGGTTTTCACTGCCAGCGCTGGGATAACAATCCCGTATCAAACCTTTTCGCACGCATCGGCACAGGTCACCCCTTCTTCCTCTTCGCCGGTCATACGGATGTCGTCCCCGTGGGCGATCGCTCCAAATGGCTCGCCGACCCTTTTGTGTTAAGCGCCAAGGATGGCATGCTTTACGGGCGAGGAACGGCTGACATGAAGGGTAGCATCGCCGCCATGTTATGCGCGGCGTCACGTTTTGTTCACGACCATCAACAGTTTACAGGAAGTCTTGGTTTTTTAATCACCAGCGGCGAAGAGGGCGATGAATTTGACCGAGGCACCCCCTATGTCATGACTCAGTTGCACCAACTAAACATGCTTCCTGATTATTGCCTGGTGGGCGAACCTTCCAGCCAGACACGTGTTGGCGATGTCATCAAGATTGGTCGTCGAGGCTCACTCACCGGCCAATTCGTTTTTCACGGCAAGCAAGGCCACGTGGCCTACCCTCATCTGGCAGAAAACCCAATCCACACAACAGCACGTGCCTTGAGCGAGCTCATTCAAATCGAATGGGACCAAGGCAATACGCATTTTCCCCCCACCACCCTGCAAATCACCCATGTGCATGCAGGAGGAGACGCCTCCAACGTTATCCCTGGGGAATTAACCCTGCATCTGAATAGCCGTTACTCCACAGAGCAAACCGCTGAAACATTGATGCATCGCATAGAAACACTGTTCAAACAGCATGGGTTAGCACCCACGATCGCCTGGCGCCTCAATGGAAAGCCTTTTCTAACCGAGCAAGGACGGCTGTTGACCGTTTGCATCGGCGCCATCACAGCAGAAACAGGCGTGGCTCCTGAGCTATCGACCAGTGGGGGCACATCGGATGGTCGGTTTATTGCGCCTTATGGCGTGGAGGTCATCGAACTCGGGCCCGTGAATGCAACCATTCATCAAGTCAATGAGTGTGTTGCTTTGGCTGATTTAAAGCAACTCACCGAGCTGTATTACGTAATAACAGCAGGGCTTATTGTCTAGCTTTAAAAAGAATCATGTTATTTTTAAATGTATCAATAGAAGCCACTTTTTGCCAATGCAGGCGCAGAGCAGCAGGGATCTCATCCAGCTCACGCGCTTTCACCACCACATAATTCAACGGATGAGCTGACAAGTAACGCTCCAATGTAGCCACATCTCGCGTCGCTTTAATTTTCCCTTCTGAATAAAACTGAGCAGAGTACTCCGGGTGCACGGCCCAATACATAAGATGACGTCCTGGCGGTGAGGCCTGCTGTCTCCAGGCCGCAATCACGCGGTCTTGTGATTGTGAAACCCAAATCGGCTTAAACATAAATAGGCCTGACACCAGAAGGAAAATGCCTCCGATAAGCGCTGCAAAGCGTGCACATCGCGGCAAGGTCATCGCAGGAAAGGCCTGATGCCTCATGCCTTCTGCAAACAAGAGAGCAA
>CANISA010000119.1 GCA_947470005.1 Legionellaceae bacterium
CAAACTCTTCCTCAAGCGCCATCACTAACTCAACGGTGTCCAATGAGTCCGCACCCAGATCATCCACAAAAGAAGCATCGTTTTTCAGCTCATCTTCCTTCACGCCTAATTGCTCAACGACAATTTTACGAACTCGTTCTGCTACTGTACTCATAACGCGCACTTCCTTTTTCTGTTTATAAAAAAAATATTGATGGGTAGTTTATTCAATTCTTCAAATAACGCAAGTCTCTTAATCCATGTACATGCCACCATTCACATGAATGGTTTCGCCTGTGATGTAATTTGCAGCATCTGAAGCAAGAAAAGAAACAGCTGCAGCAACGTCAGAGGCTTGTCCCAACCGTTTCATGGGGATCCGTTTAAGCATTTCTTGTTTAACAAGGTCAGGCAATGCGGCGGTCATGTCCGTATCAATGAATCCTGGGGCAACAACATTCACGGTAACCCCACGGCTTCCCATTTCCTGGGCCAACGACTTTGAAAAACCCACAACACCAGCTTTAGCTGCAGTATAGTTCACTTGACCTGAATTTCCAGACGATCCAACGACTGAGCCAATGGTAATGATTCGGCCCCAACGTGCACGAAACATGGGCTTAAGACAGGCTTTACTCAAACGAAACACTGCATTCAAATTCGTTTCAATCACACGAAACCATTCCTCATCATCCATACGCAACAGTAAATTATCTGCCGTAATTCCAGCATTATTCACTAAAATCAAAGGGGTAAGAGAACGCTCAGATAAAGCAGCGAACAGTGCATCCACGCTTTCTTGGCAGGTAACGTCAAGCACCACACCTTCACCTTCAAGTCGCTCATGCTCAAAGTAGGCGCTGATTGCAGAAGCCCCTTCTGCCGTTGTGGCTGTTCCCACCACAAAAGCGCCCTGCTCAGCCAGCATGCGCGCAACCGCTTGCCCAATTCCTCGCGTCGCCCCGGTCACCAAGGCAGTTTTTCCGTGTAAATCAGCCACGTTGTGCTCCTGTTAAGATTAGATCGTCCCGTGCAAGAGCCAAACTTGTACGATCATTCACGCTGATGACGGGCAATGATTTATCAATTCGCTTCATTAAACCACCCAATACTTTCCCAGGACCACACTCAATGACCTGTGAGACCCCTTGCTTTTTCATGGTTTGAATTGTCTCAACCCAGCGTACGGGACGATAGAGTTGTTCTGCTAAAATTTTCCGCATGGGTTCAATGGCATGGTATAGGCCTAGATCAACGCTGCTAATAACCGGTTGCTGAGGCACTTGAAACGGGGCCGCGTTGAGCACGTCCACAAATCGTTCAGCCGCCGGCTGCAATAATGCACAATGGCAAGGCACACTCACGGGAATTATTATTGCCATTCGCGCCCCCTGTTCATCCGCCACGGCCATTGCTTTTTTTACTGCGAGCGTATGTCCTGCAATAACCACTTGACCAATGGCATTGTAATTAGCGGGACGCGCGGCGCACGTGTTCGTGCTGACGTCCTCACAAATAGCTAATACCTGCTCATCAGTTAGGCCCACGATGGCCGCCATCGCACCTACACCTGAAGGCACCGTTTCTTGCATGAGCTGTCCGCGTGTTTGAACAAGTAATGCCGCGTCCGTTAACACGAGGGAGCCTGCACAAACCAGTGCTGCGTACTCTCCCAAACTATGGCCCGCTAAAACAACCGAGGATAACGAGACATACTGTTCTAAAACACGAAATACGGCGACATCCGCGGTAAGCATTGCCACTTGAGTCTGCGCTGTTTGGTTGAGCACCTCGAGTGGTCCCTCTTGAACCAAATGCCATACATCATAGTGAAGGTGCGAGGAGACCTCATCAAAAAGGGCACGCACCAACGGATAATCAGCAGCTAATTCAGACAGCATACCCAGCGATTGAGAACCTTGTCCTGGAAAAACACATGCGATAGTCGACAACGGAGTCTCCTTTAAACTGCTCCAGTGAGAGACAAAAAAGTCACAATAAAAGCCCTTGGTTAATAAAATCGGTGATTTGATCTCGAACTAAATCGACCACGTTGCTTTCCACTTGTAACACGGCCTGCTCAACCGCGAACTGAAACGAAAGTGCTGATGCGCCACCATGGCTTTTAACAACAATACCATTCAGGCCCAGCAAACTAGCACCATTGTAGCGAGAGGGATCCATCCGATTTTTTAAATGCATGAGTATAGGCCGAGCCATGAAACCCACGCATTTTGCCCACCAATTTTGCATGAACGATTCTTTGATAACCATGAATATGAGCTCTGCTATGCCTTCGCTTGCTTTAAGCGCCACATTCCCCACGAAACCATCACACACAATGAGGTCAACCTCGCCAGAATAAAACTGATCGCCTTCAACATAACCGACGTAGTTCATGAGTTTACATTCGGCGAGCATGTGTGCTGTTCGTTTGACTTGATCGTTGCCTTTAATTTCTTCAACACCAATGTTTAGAACAGCAATTTTTGGCTTCGCTATATTATCTAAGGCTTGAATCAAGGCGGATCCCATCACGGCAAACTGAAATAAATGCTCGGCGCATGAGTCCACATTAGCACCTAAATCAATGACTCGGGTACACCCTTTTTTCGTAGGTAAAACAGTAATAATTGCCGGTCGATCGATGCCCGGAAGCGTTTTTAAAACAAAGCGCGCCGTTGCCATCAATGCTCCGGTGTTTCCTGCACTGACACAGGCCTGTGCTCGTCCTTCTTTCACCAAATTAATGGCGACACGCATGGATGAATTTTTTTTATTACGAAGCGCATGAGAGGGAAGATCGTCCATGGCAACCACTTCGGAAGCATGAACGATGGCAAATTGGTTATGCCGCGATATCCCTTGTTTTTTGAGGTGCTGAGCAATTTGCTCACGATCGCCCACCAATAACAAGGACAATTTTGGATTTTGTCGTGCAGCACGAACACAAGCTGGGATCACAACGCTCAATCCATGATCCCCTCCCATCGCATCAATTGCAATGGTTACGGTTTTCAATGAAGGTTACTCTTTATCTTCATAAATAGTTTCCGTAATCACAACCTGACGAGTCCCACGGCAATCATAGCCATCGGGTGTCAAATGATGACGCAGATGAACTTCACCTGTCGTTGCATTAACAGACAATGTGGGCTCCGTCAAACCATCGTGTGATCGACGCATATCTCTACGTGAACGTGATTTTTTATTCTGTTGTACTGCCATTGCATTACTCCTAGCCAATATTTGTTTTCATTGGGCCGAAATTCTACCGAGTTTTTCCATATAATCCAAGAGGTAGTCGGATAAATTAAGTAAATAGGGCCATATCAAGGTGACAATCAGCGAATTCATGCGGCCTCTCTGATGAATGCAAGTACAATTCGCCTATTAATATTTCATCCAAATTTATCTGGTCATCTTTTGAAACAATACAATCAAAGCACTCCATGAGTCGCTCGGCTCGCTCATCACTAGAACACACCGCTAATGTTGTCTGATGATGATACGTGTGTTGCACCAAATCAAGGCAACGCTGACAGGTGATCTGAATCACGCCATCAACCGCCAAGCTGAGCAAATAATAACCATGACACGCTGAGACGTCAAACACACAGGTCATTTCGCAGGGCGATTGAATCCATGATGGAAGACTCGCGTCCAACAAGACCTGTACGCGTGATGGTGTTGATTGTTTGGCACTCGTTTTTAAACAGATATTCATGAGGCACTAAATTTCGCTAAACAAGGGGTAATGATACCTTAAAAGAGACTTTTATTATACAAATTGACGTTGCTTATGCAAAAATATCCCACTAAAATACCCCCCACGCTGTAAACGAGTATTCCACGTGAAAAAAACAAAAATCATCGTCGGCATGTCGGGTGGAGTTGACTCCTCCGTGGCTGCTTGGTTACTCCGTGAACAAGGCTTCCAGGTCGAAGGCCTTTTTATGAAAAACTGGGAGCATGATGACAAACCCGGCTACTGCGCCGCAGCTTTTGATCTCGCAGACGCACAAGCCGTTTGTGATCAATTACAGATCCCATTGCACAGCGTTAATTTTTCAGAAGAATATTGGAACCACGTGTTCCAACACATGCTCTCGGAATATGAACAGGCCCGAACACCCAACCCTGACGTACTCTGTAACAAAGAAATTAAATTCCATGCCTTTTTAAATCATGCCCTCGCCTTGGGGGCAGACTACATCGCCACAGGACACTACGCGAGGGTTGATGTAAAGGATGGGCATGCGCGATTGTATAAAGCGAAAGACCGAGAGAAAGACCAAACCTATTTTTTAAACGCCGTGAATGCATCCGCACTGCTAAAAACACGCTTCCCACTGGGCGATTACTTAAAAACAGAAGTCCGCGAGCTCGCGAAGCAAGCAGGCTTAGTCACGCATGCAAAAAAAGATTCCACTGGCATTTGTTTTATTGGTGAGAAGCGATTCAAATCATTTCTCAATGAATTCATGCTCGCAAAACCCGGCGAGATTAGAAGCACCACAGGCGAGCGCTTAGCTCAGCACGATGGCTTGATGTTTTACACGCTAGGACAACGACAAGGCCTTAACATTGGTGGAACGCGTGAGGGGCTAGACGCGCCATGGTATGTCGTTGACAAAGACATACCAAACAACACGCTACTGGTTGCCCAAGGAAGCCAGCACCCTATGCTGTACGCCCAAGGGCTTCTGTGCGGCCCCATTCACTGGATAACCCCGGCCGCTGATGAATGCTACCCGCTCACCTGCTTTTCAAAAACACGCTATCGTCAAACCGAGCAAGCGTGTGTTATCTCTCCAGCAGACGCAGAACAACACGTGGTGATGTTTTCTAGCCCACAACGCGCGGTAACCCCCGGTCAATACATCGTGTTTTATGATAAAAATGAGTGCTTAGGCGGCGCCGTTATCGAACATATTATTCGTTAATGCGCGCGCCTCTCCAGAAAATACCCAGCACTTGACCTATTTAGGGCCATTAAATGTGGCCTCGATCTCACCCAGAAGACCTCCGGTCTTTTGTTCTAAATGCCAATCCTCACCAAACAATGTGGATTGTAGCTCGGTATGTTTAACGAGGAGTGACGCTACGCCAGCGCCAGCGACAGCGCCAGCGACAGCGCCATGAGCAACACGATGAGCTACGTGGCTTCCAACTGCCTTTGCGTTGTTTATCATTCTTTCTGTGAGGGGGCCTTGTTTTCTTTACTCAAGAAAGGTCGTAACAAGTTTTCTAATTTTACCATTAGAACATTTAAACAGGAGTGTATGATGGCTCAATTACATATATCTGAATTACGAAGCGTCTCAACCATAAAATGAATCAATCTGGTAAAATAGCTCCTAGATCCTGTACACTTGTTCTATTTACTATAGATAAAAAATTGGAGTTATCATGGCAACACTCGATGCATCACGCACACTCGACGTCTCATCTGTCATTATTCCTGAGGCAAGCATCACCTTTTCAGTCAGTGCCGCAGACAAAGTCGCATCGTTGATTCGTGAAGAAGAAAACCCA
>CANISA010000120.1 GCA_947470005.1 Legionellaceae bacterium
AACGCTTCGTCATCAGGTCATTCGCTGCATGCGTGATTATTTAAATGCCCTTGGTTTTCTTGACATGGAGACGCCCATGCTCACCAAAGCCACGCCTGCGGGTGCGCGCGATTATTTGGTGCCTTCCCGTGTTCATCCGGGTGAATTTTATGCGTTGCCTCAATCGCCTCAATTATTTAAGCAGTTATTAATGATGTCCGGGTTTGATCAGTATTATCAGGTGGCACGTTGTTTTCGGGATGAAGATCTTCGTGCGGACAGGCAACCTGAATTCACACAGTTAGATATAGAGATGGCCTTTATTGACGAAGAACGCATTCGTACGCTCATCGAAGGAATGCTGCGTGTTGTGTTTCAAATCACGTTAGGTGTGGACTTGCCGAGCACGTTGCCAGTGATGCCTTTTGCCGAAGCCATGCGTCGTTTTGGAAGCGATAAACCCGATTTACGCAACCCGTTGGAATTGATTGATATCGACGATCTCGTGCGTGACGTCGACTTCAAGGTGTTTGCAGACGCGGCAAATGACACCAGCGGTCGAGTGGTCGCACTGAGACTGCCTGGTGGTTGCTCACTCACGCGAAAACAATTGGACGGGTATGCCGAGTTTGTGGGGATTTTTGGCGCGAAGGGTCTCGCTTACATAAAAATCAACGATAAAACACAAGGGTTGCAAGGGCTTCAATCCCCTATTTTGAAATTTTTAACAGAACACCACGTGAACGCGATCGTCGATCGAGCCGCTGCTGAGACAGGGGATGTGATTTTCTTCGGAGCAGATAAACGGCATGTAGTGAACGAATCCATGGGTGCTTTGCGTGTGAAGCTAGGCCAAGATTGTGATTTGATTCAGCCAGGTTGGCGTTTGTTATGGGTGGTTGATTGGCCCATGTTTGAAGAAGACAATAAAACACATGCCTTGCAAGCCATGCACCACCCGTTTACTTCGCCTAAAGATTTGTCGTGCGAAACGCTGAGGACGAATCCGATGGGCGCCGTGGCCAAGGCGTATGACATCGTGATTAATGGGTATGAGATTGGTGGGGGATCGATTCGTATCCATCAACCGCTCTTGCAGCAAACCGTTTTTGATTTGCTTGGAATGAGTGACGAAGAGGCCCAAGAAAAATTTGGCTTTTTGCTCGATGCCCTTCAATTCGGTTGCCCACCCCATGGAGGGATTGCGCTGGGTATCGATCGTTTGGTGATGTTATTGGCTCAGTCAACCACGATTTGCGATGTCATTGCTTTTCCAAAGACCCAATCAGCGGCTTGCTTGTTAACGAGTGCTCCTGCCGCGGTTGCGAAAGCGCAGCTGACTGAACTGGGGATCTGCCTTGCGTCGACCACACCTAAAAAATAAGTCACGTGCATGCTCCATCGGGCGATGGTTCATGCACGGCCTGTTATTATGCGTGATGGCGAACGGAAGCCTCGCTCGCACAAACGAGGCCACGGGCCAGCTGATTGAGTACCTTGCTGAAGAAAAAATAAATTTAGCGCTGGCCGCGCACGAACGACCACTGTGGACGCCTCCGCACGATCATCAAACGCTACTGGCCGAAACACATCAAATCGACCTGCTCATTCCGTTAGTGCAGGCTAAAATTGCTATATTTGATCGGTATATGCTCAGTCAGCGCGCAAGACAGCACGATTTATCAAATCAATTAAAAAGAATACAACAATCCCCGCTGGGTCATTCAGATGAGCAAGCAGCGCTTGATCGCGTGAGTAACATGCGAACGTTACTTGATACAAACAACAAAGCCATTGAACTGATTAAAGACAACCTTGCTTTAGCGCATCAATACCAGGCAACCTTGCTTAAACAATCACGCACGCTGGCGCGATGGGAGGCAGAAGAGAAGACAAGAGAAACGCTGAAAGCGGCACGCGAGACAATCAGCCTTCTGGATCAGCAACGGGCGGCGTTGTATAAAAAAAACATTACCTTAGAACGACAAAAAAAATCGGCCCTGCTGTTTCATGAATCAAGTCTAATAAACGAGGAGACGCTGTTTATCAACAACCAGAATATTTTGTTGATTGACGATGAAATCACAGCCCTTCAATGGAAAATGAGGATTGCACAAGCAAAAAAGGTCTTTATTGAAAAGGAAGACATCAATACACTGGAATCCTTGATAGCACTCGATGAACAAGCCATCAACCAAAGTGAACGCATGTTGATCTCATCGATGAGCATGTTGGCGCTTCTCCCATGTGAGCAACCGATGATGGCATCCATCGCGCCGTTGAAGCAAGCATGCGTGTCATTAGAACAGAAGGTCCGGTTACGAGGAAACGTGCTGCGTAAAGAGCAGCAGATGCTTCAACTGGAGTTAACCAACAAACAAGGGCTCTTAAGAAAACAATTGGCTTCTCGCCAAAGCCTAACGGAGTACCCGCTGGAGGTTTGGTCAGGAATCGCCAACCAACTCATCCAGATCCCTTTTCAAGGTTATCATTATGGTGGTTCAGTTGCTGGCAGCGTCAGCGATCAATACGCGTGGCAAGCTTCGTGGCCCATCGCTTTATTTTGGAGCACCCTCGTGTTGGTGGTCTTGGCCTCAGTGCTTGTTTATCGCCTCTTGTCTCGTTTTACGCAGGATAAAGCACGCTCCCGATTGTCGGCTCATCTCTATGATGGGCTTCTTATCCTTATCCACCGTAATGTCCCCCAGTTGGCGTTTTTTTTGATCATCATGGTGACGTTGCTTTTCAATCAAATCCCTTACGCTCATTGCCGACTCCTGATTCATTTGCTGCTTGTTTGGTTTGTCTGTCGCCAGCTAATCTTGATTGCTCGTTTGGCATTGTTGGAGCGGTTAAGTGATGTCTCTGGCCACGATGTGCGGTTGTATTATCGATTAAAATGGTTATTACTGACGGGGGGATGGTCAACGGGCCTGATGGTTTTTAGCCACGAGCTGCCCTTGTCGTTTTTGCTCCAGGATATATTTGATTGGTTGTTCATGCTATTTTTGCTGGCCGTATCGCTTGTCGCATGGCAAAGCCGCGACGTACTGCCACACGTGTTGCCCTCCTTATTGACGACGAAAAAGCGCCATGTGCGCCACGTGGTGTCGTTGCTGGGCTTGCTCATACCGGTAACCTTGCTTACGACGGCACTCATTGGTTTGGTGGGGTATATTAATTTGGCGTGGACCATGAGCCGTTATCAAGCCTATTTTTTGGTGGTGGTCACCGGGAATGTGTTGGTGCGGGGCCTGGTACGCGACGCGCTCGACTTTCTCTCTGAATGGATGGTGGGGTCACTGCACAACGGTTGGCTTTGGGTCGAGGCGCTGTTAAAGCCGATAGACAAACTCTTGCGAATAGGGCTTTTTCTTTTGAGTGTGTTGATCTTATTGCAATGGGTGGGGTTGTCTTCTAATCAGACATTGCGTTCAGGCGTCGCCGCGATAGGGCACTATCCGTTGATCAATTGGGCGGGTGTTCACATCACCTTCTTGAGCCTAGCGGAGTTTATTGCGCTCCTGTTGGTTTTTATTTGGGCGTCCAAATGGTCAAGGGAATTTTGTTACCGGTGGCTCTATGCTCATGTGATTGATCCAGGCATTCGAAATAGTTTTGCCGTGTTTACACAATACAGCGTGGTCCTGTTAGGCTGTTTTGTCACACTGCGCGTGCTAGGGATAGACTTCACGGGCATGATGGTGGTGCTTGGAGGGCTGGCCGTCGGAATGGGCTTTGGGCTTCGCGATTTTGCAAGCAACATCGTAGGCGGCATCATGTTATTGATTGAGCGACCGGTTAGGGAAGGGGATCTCATCACGATTGGTGAACATGAAGGGCGGGTCGCGCACATCGGGATCCGTTCCATGCGCGTCTCCTCGTGGGACAACATGGAAGTCCTCGTCCCGAACGCAGAGACCTTCAATAAGCCTTTTACGAACTGGACGCATCAAGACAGCGTAGTGAGAACGGTCGTTCCCATCAAGGTAAGCCGCTCGGACGATCCCATCATGATTCAACAACTGATTCAAGATGTGCTGGCCATCATTCCTGAAATTTTAAACGATCCCGCCCCACAAGTGTTTTTAAAACAAATAGACGAAGCGCTTATCGAATTTGAGGTGCGTTATTTCATCAACGTGCAATTGCACACCCGGTTTGAAATTCGTTCAAAAGCCTTACTGGCCATCATGGCACAATTTAAAGCCGCGGGAATTAAGGCACCCATTCCACCACTCAGTGTGGAGTTAAACACAACGATGAAGGATGAGCCGCAGGACTAAACCGGTGTGATTGCACAATGGTCATTATTAATAATAAGGGGTAGAATTCCTTCTCCCCTTCCGGGAGAAGGTGCCCGACAGGGCGGATGAGGGGGATAATAATTGATGTCCGTACGTGATGATTTTCTTCGTGAACAACGAGTAAAACTGCTCAAAGCCATTGGTCATTTGGAATACAGCTATAAAAAAATTCAACGCCTTCCTCTGGACCCTGCTGCATTAGATGAAGAGGGCCTAGAAACATGGGAAAGTTTTATCGCACGATTTTCTCGCGTAGCAGATATTTACCTCATGAAATACGTACGAGCCTACATTTTGTCTCAAGATCCTGGTTTTACGGGTAGTTTTCGAGACTTTATTAATCAAGCAGCAAAATTATCCCTGTTAACCGACACGGAAATCTGGATGGCCATCCGTGAATTGTGCAATATTTCTGATCATGAATACAATGACAAGGATCTTGAGTTGTTTTTTAAGCGCTTAAAATTAGAAACGCCTCGATTGATTGCGATTAAACATAACTTGCCGGGCGAATCATGAGATTGAGCTTAGATCAAATCGATCATATTATTTCATCAATAATGCCCTTTCTTAATCCCCATCATGCCGAATTACGACTTTACGGCAGCCGTGCTAACGACAAGGCGAAGGGGGGAGATATTGATTTAGTACTACTAACTGATCAACCAGATACTGCGGAGTTGCTTCTAGAAAAAAGCATTATCTTCTGGCATCCATGAAGAAAAAACTATTCGAGCAAAAAATTGACGTACTGATTACCGAAAGAAAAAACATAAACGACAATAATTTTTTAAAACTAATTTTACCTGAGTCAGTTCATATTAAAACCTGGTGATTTAAGTTACACAGTAAAACTGTTTTTATGTCATCAACTGTCCTTTTCCCACCAGGAGCTACCCTCTGGACACGTAATTGCATAAAAACAAACCGTCATTGCGAGCGCGAGCGTGGCAACCCAGGCACCTTGGAGCTACACCATTGATAAATTGCGTTCACTTTTTGGCGTATAGGATTGCAGTGACTATTTTAAACGAGCTATCTCGACTGTATCCAAAGATTGTCTTGTTTAGGCTAGCCAAACAAGACAATAACCTACATCTGAAAAGCCAGCACTGGCGTGGCTCCAAGGTGCCTGGGTTGCCACGCTTGCGCTCGCAATGACGGGTTTTTATAATAATAAATGTGTCCACTTAGGTACACACAACCTATGATGAGCC
>CANISA010000121.1 GCA_947470005.1 Legionellaceae bacterium
AAAAAAAAATATTAAAAAAAATATACAAAGCATCAGGGATTGAGCAACGACATAGCGTATTAACCGATTACTCCAAATCGCCAGGGGAATTTGAATTTTTCCCGAATGACTCGTCCGCTCCATTTCCTACGACGGCCGCACGCATGACCATTTATAAAACCAATGCATTAGGCCTAGCCTTGGCTGCGATCGAGAATTCTTTAATCAGTTTGCCTGATTTTGATAAAAAAGAAATTACACATTTGATTACGGTTAGTTGCACAGGGATGTATGCACCTGGGATTGATATTGGCATTGTACAGACGCTGGATCTGACCTCATCCGTGAAGCGCACGTCGATTAATTTCATGGGGTGTTATGGTGCGTTTAATGGCATGAAACTAGCGGATGCTATTTGTCGGGCGGAGCCCGATGCGATGGTGCTCGTGGTGTGTGTGGAGCTGTGTTCTATACATATACAAAAAGAGTTTACGCTTAATAATATTCTTTCCAATGCATTGTTTGCTGATGGTGCGGCGGCGGTAATTATTCAAACACGACCTCAAAAACAGCGTAGCTTACAGTTTGAATCATTTTATTGCGATCTGGTGCCGCAAACCAGTGAAGAGATGGCATGGCATATTTCGGATTATGGATTTGAAATGGTGCTGACCTCCTATGTTCCACAAGCAATTGAATTAGGCATAGAGGCTTTTGCTGAAAAATTAGTTGAGAAATCCAATGTGTTATTAAGTAACATGGATTATTACGCGATTCATCCGGGGGGCTTAAGCATACTGCGAGCATGCGAGAAGTCGCTTAATATTTCAATGGAAGACAACCGATTCTCCTATGATGTTTTACGCCAATACGGAAACATGTCTTCAGCCACGGTGCTGTTTGTTTTGAAAAAGATTTGGAACAGTTTGAGCGAAGCCGACGATCAGAAAAAGATATTTAGTTGTGCGTTTGGACCAGGATTAACCTTGGAGTCGATGCTATTAACCGTGCACGGTTAGCGTAAATGCTCGGCGTCGTGACTTGACATCACCGCCTCCTCGTCAAACAATACTCTCAATTTTTATGAAAGGATGGAACATGCGTATTGTGGGCATTAAGGGTCGGGAAATTTTGGATTCTCGTGGGAACCCAACGGTTGAAGCTGATGTTACCTTGGCGAGTGGGGCGTTCGGGCGGGCGAGCGTGCCTTCTGGTGCATCCACGGGACGTCTGGAGGCGCATGAATTGCGTGATGGTGACGCCAATCGATATGGCGGGCGGGGCGTGCGTCAGGCTGTTCTTCATATCAATGGGGAAATAAATCGTACGTTATCACAGGCTTCTGTGGCCGATCAAACCGCTATTGATGCGTTGCTCTGTGCGTTGGATGGCACAGAGAACAAATCGCGGCTTGGCGCAAATGCGATTTTAGCCGTGTCGGTTGCTTGTGCACGCGCGCATGCCGTCGCCGTACAACAACCGTTGTTTCGTGTGTTGAATCAAGGGGAGTCGATGACGCTGCCGGTGCCGATGATGAATGTATTAAATGGCGGCATGCATGCGGATAATAACGTTGATATTCAAGAGTTTATGATCATGCCCATCGGTGCGCCTGATTTTGAAACAGCGATTCAAATGGGGGCGGAAACGTTTCATGTGCTGCGCTCGGTTTTAAAAGAACGGGGCTTAAACACGGCGGTTGGGGATGAGGGGGGCTTTGCACCGAATCTGACATCGAACCGACAAGCGCTCGACCTCCTGGTTCTAGCGGTTGAGCGTGCGGGTTTTGAACTGGGGAAAGACATGGTGTTTTCACTGGATGTGGCCGCGTCGTCCTTGTTTTCTGACGGACGTTACCATTTGCGATCAGAAAATAAGACATTTACTAGCCAGGCGTTGGTTGAGTATTACGCCGATTTGATTGCGCACTACCCGATTGTTAGCATCGAAGATGGGTTGGATGAGAGCGATTGGGACGGTTGGAAAGAGATGAGTGATCGATTAGGTCATTCAACCCAGTTGGTGGGGGATGATCTCTTTGTCACGAACCCTCGTCTCGTGGCGCAGGGCATTGAGGCGCAGGTTGCGAATGCGGTGCTCATTAAGCCGAACCAAATTGGAACGCTCAGTGAGGCGTGCGAGACCATGCGTTTGGCTAAGCGCCATGGGTATCGCTGCGTGATGTCTCATCGCTCTGGCGAGACAGAAGATACATTGATTGCCGATCTTGCGGTGGCTACGGGCTGCGGGCAAATTAAAACAGGCTCGTTGTGTCGGACTGATCGTGTTGCAAAGTATAATCAATTGCTTCGGATTCAAGGTTTAGCCTCGTTGCCTTACGCGGGGCGGTCTGCGTTGAGGAGTCCATTATGATGACCAAACGAAACTATCGTGCGTATCAAAGCCTGTTGGCGTTGATGACATTGTGTGTGGTTGCCGGTTCGTTTTACTTTCAATATGTCAAAGGGTTTCAACCCTGCCCGTTGTGCTTTATGCAGCGTGTGTGTGCGTGTGTGTTGATGTTTTTTCTCCTCGTAGGGCTTTCATTAAGGAGCCTTAGGCGAGCCAGGTACGTGGTATTTTTTCAGTTTGTGTTTGCGGCGGCGGGGTTGTTTTTTGCGTTACGGCAATTGTGGTTACAATTGTTTACGTCTCATGACACGTCAGTCTGCATGCCGGGGCTTGAGATGCTCGTTCGGTATTTCCCCTGGCGCCAGGTTGTGAATGTGTTTTTTTGGGGCTCAAATGCGTGCTCTGAGGTGACGTGGTACGGATTGGGGTTATCCATGGCGGCGTGGTCTGCTCTTTATTTTGGCTGTGTCTTGTTTTTCAGTGGCTTGTTTTTTGTGCTGTTAACCTTGACCTCGACCCGTATTGACCACACGCCATGAATGCGTTTCGCTGCGAAGTGATCGCGCGCCACACACACACCAGGGCCCGTGTGACGCGCGTGACAACCCCCCACGGTGAATTTTTAACGCCTGTTTTTATGCCCGTTGGCACGCGCGCAGGCGTGAATAACATGATGCCTGCAGCACTTCTTGAGGCGGGCAGTCAAATCATTTTGGGGGGGAATACCTACCACATGTTGGCGGCTCCGGGGATGGCTGTTATCGAACAAGCCGGCGGAATGCACCCCTTCATGGGGTGGCACGGGCCGATGTTGACCGATAGCGGTGGCTTTCAAGTGTTTAGTCTGTCAAAAAATAAAAATATTTGTACCATCGACGAAGAGGGGGCCCATTTTACGTTACCAGGCACTGGGCGACTCATTCATATGACGCCTGAAATGTCACTCGCCACGCAAAAAGTGATCGGGGCTGATATCATCATGGCGTTTGATCAATGCACGCCGGATGATTGTACACGTGATGAGGTCTTGCAAATCATGCAACGGACGCATCGTTGGCTTAAGCAATCCATCGCCTACCACGACGCGCACCCTACCTCGCGTTATGGGGCAAAGCAGGCTTTGTTCGGTATAGTGCAAGGAGGGACGCATGAGTCATTGCGTCGCGAAAGTGCTCAATTTGTGGCGAGTATGCCGACGGATGGCGTGGCAATTGGTGGTGAAACCGTTGGATTTGACATGGAAAAAACGGTTGAGCTCATTCGTTGGATTCATGCGCTTTTACCTGAAAACAAGCCTCGATACGCGATGGGCGTTGGGATGTCTCCTCAGGATTTGTTGGATGTGGTGGCCGAAGGGATTGATATGTTTGATTGCGTGGCCCCTACGCGTAATGCGCGCCACGGAGCCTTGTATTGCGGTGAGCTGGTTGCCAAAGGGAATTGGCTGACGTTCAAAGGCGAGCAAGACAATGCACGCATTCAAATTAAAAAAGCCTGTTATGCGAATGACTTATCTCCCATAATGGCCAGTTGTACGTGTTACACGTGTCGCCATTACTCAAGAGCTTATTTGCATCAATTGTTTAAGCAAAAAAGCATCGGGTTTGCAGCCCTTGCTAGTATTCATAATATCCATGTATTTCACGATGTTTGTGCTAAAATGCGCGATTTGATCTTAGGTGCACCACAACATGATACACGTCACCTCACTGGATGATGCGCGGCGATTGATCGCCGCAGGGCGCGTGCTTGCCTATCCCACCGAAGCGGTTTATGGCTTGGGGTGCGACCCCTTTAATCAACACGCGGTTGATCGGGTGTTGGCGTTAAAGCAGCGGCTGGTCACCAAAGGGTTGATTCTTTTGATTCATGACTGGGAACAGTTGGCGTCATTGATTTCAACGGTGCCCGAAGCACGTCTTGATGCAGTGCGTGCGACGTGGCCGGGGCCCATCACGTGGGTTTTCCCAAAAGCAAAAATAATCCCAGATTGGTTAACTGGCGCACATGACAGCATTGCGGTTAGAATGAGTGAGCACCCTGTTGCTCGCGCGCTTTGTCTTGAGGGGCCCGTGGTCTCCACCAGTGCCAATATCACGGGACATCCTCCTGCGAGAGATAACCAGATGTTACGGGCTCAGTTTCCAGAGGGTATCGATGCGGTGGTTGCCGGTGAGGTTGGGACCGCGTTGTTGCCGAGTATGATGTTTGATGTGTTGAGTGGCGTTCGGTTGCGATAATATTTGTTGTATTTTTACACTATTATTAAGGTTGCCTTAAGTTTATTTGTTTATACTTTGAACTATATTTTTGTAGGGAAAGCGATGAATCATAAAAAACATGCGTTAACCGTGTTTAGTCTCACCATGATCACGGTGGGTTCCGTGGATAGTATTCGAAACCTACCCGCTACGGCGTTGTTTGGGAGTCAGTTGATTGCCTTTTTTATCTTAGGTGCCGTGTGTTTTTTAATTCCAACGGCGTTGGTGTCCGCCGAGCTCGCTTCGGGTTGGGCCAAGCAGGGGGGAATTTACATCTGGGTGAAGGAAGCCTTTGGTAAGCAAGTTGGGTTTCTCGCCATTTGGTTGCAGTGGATTTCAAATGTGATTTGGTACCCGACGATTTTATCGTTTGTGGCGGGCAGCATGGGGTATTTGATCGATCCCTCGCTGGCCTCTAATCCTTATTTTTTATGCTCGGTGATTGTGGTGTCATTTTGGGGGGCGACATGGGTGAATCTGCGCGGCATGCGATCCTCGGCTTTATTCAGTAATGTCTGTGCAATCGCGGGGTTGCTTTTGCCCATGGCGTTGATTATCGGCTTAGGCGCGGTATGGTTTTTTGGGGACAATCCCACGCAGATTCAGTTTGATGCGGCAAGTATTTTGCCCCATTGGCACGATCATTCCATGTGGGTCGCTTTGACGGCTATCATGTTGTCATTTTGTGGCATTGAAATTGCCACGGTGCATGCGAATGATGTGGATAACCCGCAGCGGGCGTTCCCTCGCGCATTGACATACTCTGTGATTACTATTTTGAGCACGTTGATTTTAGGTTCTCTGGCGATTGCAGTTGTGTTGCCACATAACGACATCAACCTCGTTGCTGGAATCATGCAAGCTTTTGATGCTTTTTTTGCGCGTTATGGTTTAGCGTTTCTG
>CANISA010000122.1 GCA_947470005.1 Legionellaceae bacterium
ATTCGGCCGTTTTAATCGCGGTACCTGATGGTGCATCCGCTTTATGCGGGTGATGCGCTTCAATAATTTCAACATCAGGCAGGTAGCGAGCCGCCGTGGCTGCAAACTGCATCATCAACACGGCACTGATGGAAAAATTAGGAACAATAATCCCCCCGAGCAACAAAGACTCACACTGTTTCCGCAGCGCTACAATTTGCTCAGACAGCAAGCCACTGGTCCCGATCACGGGACGTGCCCCTTGTTGAATGATAATCCGGCTGTTTTCGTAAACGCAGTCCGCTCGCGTGAGATCAACCACAATCTCAGCGTTGGTTGTGGTGATGCTGCGCGCAAGCGAATCACCTCGTCCAAGGCTTGCCACAAGCGCAAAATCAGGGTGGCGGGCCAGCGTAATGCACGCCAAACGCCCCATTTTTCCCTCTGCGCCATTCACGACCACTCGACGTTTTGTCATGTCCATCCATTTATAATTTTAAGTTTGTTTCGGTGGTTACTTTCGGCTCTGCGGGAGCGATCACCTTGGGCTTCTGCAAGCCAGGCGTCATTCGCCACGCCCAACCGATAGCAACAATCCAACCAATCACCGATGCTTGCAGGATGAGTGCCAGAACGGCGTAGCCCAGCATCCCCTCCATCAGAAAGCTCACCCAAGGAAAAAAAACCGCAAGAAAAGCTAAGAAAATCCGTTTCATTGTATCCAACCCCTCGTGTGATGGTATGATAATTATATACGCTCGGGTTATACTTGCCTAATCAGTCTTCAAGTAAATGTTTATCACAGACATAGATTACCATCAACCAAGGGTTACCGCATGAGAAAACAAGCGCTGCATCCGCGCACGGCAAGCATCAACATCAAACAAAAAACACAGGCTAAACTCGCTCGTCATCAAGCCCTACGCTGGCTCGCCGAAGCATTTCCTCACGCGTTTGATAATCGAGTACACATTCAACCCTTAAAAATAGGGATCATGGATGACATCTTAATCCATGCAGATCGTGCTGCTGCCACTGGATTATCTAAAAGCAAATTACGAGAAGCTGTGGTGCTCTTTACGCGCCGGATTGACTACCTCACCTGCCTAAAGGCACGCGAAATACGTATTGATTTACATGGGATCCCCGGTGATCCTGTCACCCCAGAAGAAGCGGAGCGTGCAACATTAAAAATTAAAAAACGCGTCGAAAAAGGGGCCAAGAACGCACGAAAAGCAACGCCAGCAAAAGCGCCAAGCACAACGACACCAAAGACACCTTCAGCTAACCATGCCCTAACAGCAACACAAGCCATAGCCACTCCGTCAATAACACCTCACCATTACCCCGACTACTCCCCTTCTTCTCGCACACCTCATGCAACGACCCCAAGCACACGAACAACTTCGGTGGTGATCAAACCATCTCGGGTCTATGATCCAGACGCAGTCGCCCGTTTAAAAGAGAAGTTAGGATTATCTCGAAAAGAAGACATCACGTAACTAAACTTACACGCAAACAAGCACAAATAACACGCACCTTGACTTAAATATAGAATCAAAGTATAATCAAAAAAATTTTGATCTGCTTTATTTTGAGGAGTGATGTGATGGCAAGTGCACTGCAAGAAATAAGACAAATAATAGCAGCCCAAGTGAGCTGGACGCTTGAAGAGATCAATACACAGATGGCTTTGTTGGGAGCAGATGCGACACAGATGGACATCACTTCCGTGATGAAAAAAGCCATGCAAACAGCGTTTCAATCCGTGCCTGAGGCCGATCAGAAAAAATTATATCACGCATTCTCACTGAAAGTTCATCCCGATAAGTTAGCAACCAGTGATGAGCCGTTTGCTCTATTATTAAGAAATAAAGCGCTCACCCAGATTCCTCAGCAAGCACTGCAGGATGTGTATGAACATCCTGCGTTAGAAAAAACCAGCAACCTTCAAACAAAAGCCGAAGACTATGCCCGAAAAAACATCGACCGGCCGTTAACTTTCGTGGAAAAAGCCGCGTTGTGGGTTGTTAAACGTTGCTCTCCTCTGTTCACTAAACTAGATGAGTCGAGTCAACCATGGAAAGGACTCAGTTATTTTCTTGTTATCTCGTCGGGCATTGTATTGGGGGTTGCTTGGATTGTGGGCGTACCGCTATGGGTTTCTCGAAAAATTGAAAAAATAGGGGTCAATGTTGTCACAGAAGGAGGCTATCAACGTAACATGGATGCTTTTGCAACGGATGAAAAAGTACTTCAAGTCATTAAAAATAAGCTTAAGACGATGGGCGTGGACATAGCGGAAGAACAAGACGCCGAGATCCTACCTATTTATCTTCGCCTTCTTAGAGCCAATACAGAACAAAAAAAGAAAATATTTAATGAAAAGAAGGTGTTGGACGATTTACACAATGAAGTAAAAGAGTCCATGGGTGAGTTCCGAGCGTTAGCGATGATGGCACGCGCTTTTGGGGAAGCCATCACCAAGCCGTTGCCTGGTGGCCTCTTTGGAAATAGTCGCTCACTTATTATGCGTGCAATTCAAGTGCTAACCGCTCTCCCGTCCATTGCCTTAAGTGCTGGGTTAACCATATTAAGCACGGTAGCTACTGGTGTGGTGCTGGGTCTTGGGGCTGCGCTAGCCACAGTACTAATTGCCGTTGTGGCATTGACGAGCTTGCCTTTATATCTGATGGATGCGCTTTTTTATCTCGCTAGAGGAGGTCGCCCTGCGCCTCCAAAGCCACCAAAGCATGCCATGAATGGCGTCGAACAACCCGTACCTGGTGTGCCCGGAGCGACGTTTAAGACATGGACGTTTTATGGGGCCGCCTCAAAAGAAGAGCGACAAAAAGCAAGGGATGAAGTGCATAGCGTATTTAGTCAATTTGGATTAAACAGCCATCCAGAGGCCAGACGATCAGAGCCTCGCGCAACAAGTAACCCAACCGTATCAACACACTCGATTTTCTCTAGTCCAGAAGACCGTACACAACCGGCTCTAATTGCTGAAACAGCGCATGTCACTTTGTTTTGAGGACTGACGTTCAGGAAAGTTTTTGCGACAGAACCGACCATGGTGCCGAAGAGACAAGTATCCATTACGTCCCTCCACGCAGGAACTCGATCGCTGTTTAATGAGTTAAATGGCCTGACCAAAACAACCTTGAGTGCCCGAAAGGTTGATGCTGCGTTTAGAAAGTGCTGTGTAATCTGGCACACCCAAATTCAATCTCATCAACGGACCAAGGCAAGCATGATTCGAGCGCTTTATGTGCAGGTAGCCCCGTCAACAGCATCAAAGTCAATTGCTTACCTATCCCGTTGATACCAAGCATGCCATGTCCTTATGATTACGAATTAACCGTTGCTCCCAACCCTTTTGCACGCATTTCCAGCACCGCAACGGCAGGCAACGTCTTGCCTTCAAGGTACTCAAGAAAAGCACCACCACCCGTAGAAATATAGGTTATCTGATCCGTTAAATCATATTGGTCGATTGCAGCCAATGTATCTCCACCACCTGCAATGGTTAGTGCATCACAATTCGCAATGGCAATCGCCATCGCACGCGTTCCGTACGCAAATTGTGGAAACTCAAAAACACCCACTGGGCCATTCCATATAATGGTTTTTGCACCATCCAACATGGCAACATAACGCGCAATGGTCTCAGGCCCTATGTCTAAAATCATGTCGTCTTTGGCAACATGAGAAAGCGATTTATTGAACGCAGGACAGCTATCACTGAATGATTTGCTCACCACCACGTCCGAAGGCAATGGAATTTTACATCCCTCTTGAGCGGCCAAAGCAAGAATAGCTCGCGCCTCATCCAACAGGTCATTTTCGCACAGCGACAGGCCTACTTCATGGCCCTGTGCTTTCAGAAAAGTATTTGCAATTCCACCCCCTGGAATCAACACATTGACTCGGCTGACCAACTGCCTTAATAAAGAAAGCTTCGACGACACTTTGCCTCCTCCCACAACCGCCAAAATGGGTTTTTCTGGCGCCTTAAGGACGAGCTGTAATGCTTCAAGTTCACGGACAAGCAACGGGCCTGCTGCCGCAATAGGCGCATATTTTGCCACACCACAGGTCGAGGCCTGTGCGCGATGGGCGGTGCCAAAAGCATCCATAACAAACACATCACACAACTGAGCCAACTTTTTAGCCAATGCCTCATCATTGGCCTTCTCGCCATGATGAAAGCGAACATTTTCACAAACCGCCAACTCCCCTGGCTTAACGTCTACGCCGTTCAGGTAATCCGTGAAGAAATGCACAGGATAATCCAGCTGGGCAGCCAAATAATCAGCGACCGGCTTCAATGAAAAACGGTTCTCTCGCGAGCCCTCTTCAGGACGCCCCAAATGAGACAGCACCATCACAGCAGCTCCCGCTTGGAGTGCCTCAATCAGCGTAGGCAATCCGGCTTGTAAGCGTTGATCACTCGTTATCATGCCGTCTTTGATGGGGACATTAAAATCTTCCCTAATCAACACTCGCTTCCCGCGCAGATCAAGATCCCTCATTTTAATCACGTTCATGGCTGCTCCTTAAAGGTTCATCATGTAAGATGCTACATCTAGCATGCGGTTGGAAAAACCCCACTCATTGTCATACCAGGCGACCACTTTCACTAAAGATCCTAACACTTTCGTTTGCGTGGTATCAAAAACGGCCGAAGCGGGGTAGTGATTAAAATCACAAGAAACCAAAGGTTCCGAATTAATATGCAACACATCGCTTGCTGCTCGACGCATGATCGCATTGACCTCATCCACGGTGGTTACGCGTTTGGGCACAAACGTCAAGTCAATCACTGACACATTAAGCGTAGGCACCCGCATAGCGAATCCATCCAGTCTACCAGCGAGCTCAGGCAAAACCAAGCCAACCGCTTTAGCCGCTCCTGTTTTCGTGGGAATAATCGATTGTGTGGCTGATCGTGCCCGATGTAAATCAGGATGGTTCCCATCCAGTAACATTTGATCTTTCGTGTAAGCATGGATGGTATTCAATAGGCCATGCTCGATACCAATTGCTTCATGCAGTGGCTTAACAACAGGGGCCAAGCAATTCGTCGTGCACGACGCATTTGAAACGATGCAATCGGATGCGCGTAATTGTTGATGATTAACGCCGTACACAATGGTTGCATCAACCTCAGCACCAGGCGCTGATATCAATACTTTTTTTGCACCCGCCACGAGGTGTTGCATGGCTGCTTCGCGCTGAGTAAACCGACCTGTACACTCAAAAACTAAATCCACATCCAATGCTTCCCATGGCAACAGCGCAGGGTTTCGTTCCGCCGTAATCTCGATGGGGTGCCCATCAATCACCAAGTGCCGTCCCTCCACCCGCACCTGGCTTTGAAACCGTCCATGCGTTGAATCATAGCGTGTCAAATGGGCGGTTGTTTCAATCCCAGAGAGATCATTAATAGCAAC
>CANISA010000123.1 GCA_947470005.1 Legionellaceae bacterium
ATCCCATCAACGATGGTATTGAAGGCAATGCGGCTGTCTACCGCGGTGTCTCGGTAAATTTTCTCCATTTGCTCAGTGGAGCTTTGAAAATCAAATTGAGCTTGTCGTGTTTGTGATTCAATCAATCCGCCTTGAAAGACCGGAAAATTAACGGCTATTGCAACATTGGATGTTTGTTGGGTCGCTGGCACGAAGAAGTTACTGACAGAACGATCGAGTTGTTTCGTTACCGGGTTTACCGCACCGCGGTTGCCCGAGTTACCACTGCTCCCGATATTTCGTGTTTGAATGGTGTTTCCTTGAAGAGAAACAACGGGCCAACCGCCTGCGGCTTGTACTTTAATGTTTTCGCGAGCAGCTTGTACATTAAATTTAGCGGACAGTAACTTATAATTTTGTCGAATTCCTGCGGAAACCCACTCCTCGGGCTTGTTCGGCTCGGGTGAAATGAGGGGTATGGTGCTGTTGCGAAGGGGCGCTAATTGGTCATAAACATGGTTCGTTAATTTACGCAGATTTTCATTGAGGTTCATTTCATTATTTTTTGAAGAGATAACCAGGGCGGTCGATTGATCATAAGCAGATTGGGCATCATAGACCGATGTAATCGCATCCAGGCCTACGTTGAAGCGTTGGGTTGCTTGATCAAGCTGGTGTTTGTTTGCTCTTTTTTTTGATTCCGCAAAATTAAGGGTGTCGCGCGCGTAGAGCACATTCAGGTACGCCGCTGCGGTGCGTAAAATGAGGCTTTGTGCCGCGTCATTGAATGTTGCGTGCGCCGCTTTAACGGATGCCTTGGCTTGTTGTACTTGCGCCCAGGATTGGTAGTTAAAAATAGCTTGAGATGCAGCGAGCTTCCATTGCTGACTTTTATAGGCTTCTTGTATATCAAAAGGACCCGCACTCACATTGGTTTGGTTGGCGCTTAGTTGGCCGGACAAACCAAGTTGAGGGAGTAAGGCGGCGCGCGCTTGCGGAATGGACTCACTGTTGGCCATGAAGCTGCTGTACGCGGCTTTGAAGGTGGGATCACTTTCTAAAGATTGTCGATAAACATCCATCAGATCTGCTGCGTGGAGCATCGATACGAAGCCAGGTAGGAGCAGTAGGCTTAAGGCTGTTTTTCTCATGGGGCTTCGGTCCTAAAAAATAAAATTGTTTTGCTTTTGTGTGTTGATTAATGCGGGAAGGTCGGTTTCAAACACCAGCTCTTCATGCCATAGGCCTTGATGATCCAGGTGATGAAGTTGTCCTTGCATGACGGGAGATTGACCGATGATTGCAAAGAGTTTCCCCCCGGGGAGCACTTGTAAACGATGGGTTTCCGTGATGGCAGGAATAGCTCCTGAGATTATAATGACGTCATAGGGCGCGCGATCAATCCATCCCAACGCGGCGCTTCCGGTGAGCAGCTCGACATTGTGGCATTGATGAGCGATTAAGCGCTGATTCGCTTCGGCGGTAAAATCCGCGTAATAATCAATGCTGATGACGTGTCGACATAAACGGCTGAGCAAGGCCGTCAAAAAGCCGGTACCCGTACCGACTTCTAAGAGCGTTTCATGCCCTTGAAGCGCCAGCGCTTGCAACAGTGCGGCTTCTTCTAATGGGGTCATCATGCGTTCACCGTGAGGCAACGTTAACTGCATGTCCGTGTAGGCAAAGTGTTTAAGCGCCTCAGGTACAAAGGCTTCTCGATGAAGGTCTTTGTATAGCGAGAGGATCGTCCGATCAAGCACATCGCCTGTTCGTAATTGTTGTTTAATCATGTTAATGCGAGAAATGGGTTGGCTCATGAAATTCACCGGCTGATTCAACGTGCTAGGTTAAAGTGTTGCGGTGATTTTAGCAAGAATTCGCACCAGGAGCATAGTGAATCTGTTTAAAATTTGTTATTATCTTTGCGTTTGTTTGTTCGTTAAGGAGGATGTTATGCAGGATCGTTTTACTGAATTTGTGCAAACTGAGCTGGAGTCGATCAAAAAAGAAGGCTTATTTAAACCGGAACGCGTCATCGCTGGTCCGCAACAAGCGGTTGTTGAGGTGGCTTCCCGTGAGGTTATTAATTTATGTGCGAACAATTATTTGGGGCTTGCTAATCACCCCCTGTTGATTGAAGCCGCTCAGAACGCATTGGTTGATTATGGATATGGCATGGCTTCAGTCCGTTTTATTTGCGGCACACAAACACCGCATAAGGCACTCGAAGGTCACATAAGTGCTTTTTTAGGAAAAGAGGACACGATTTTGTATTCCTCGTGTTTTGATGCAAATACTGGTTTATTCGAAACGTTGCTTGGTTCTGATGACGCGATTATTAGTGATGCGTTGAATCATGCGAGCATTATCGATGGGGTTCGGTTGTGTAAGGCGAATCGTTTTCGTTATGCCAATAATGACATGAAGGATTTGGAGACTCAATTGCAGGCTGCACGCGGGGCGCGGTTCCGTTTGATAGCTACAGACGGGGTGTTCTCGATGGATGGAACGTTGGCTAATTTGCCGGCGATTTGTGAGCTTGCTGATAAATACGATGCCATGGTGATGGTTGATGACTCACATGCAGTGGGTTTCATTGGAGAAACGGGACGCGGCACGCCCGAGCATTTCGATGTTTCTGCGCGGATCGATGTATTAACAGGCACCCTGGGTAAAGCGTTAGGAGGGGCATCTGGTGGTTATACGGCGGCAAACGAAACCATCGTATCTTGGTTGCGGCAGCGTTCACGCCCTTATCTTTTTTCAAATACCTTGGCCCCTATGATTGCTCAGGCATCCATTGTGGCGTTGCAGTTGCTCAGAAAAAATACTGATTTAGCTAAAAAAGTGAAACACAACAGTCACTATTTTCGTGCGGGATTAACCCAACTTGGGTTTAAATTAATACCAGGTGAGCATGCCATTATCCCCGTGATGTTAGGGGATGCCGTGCTTGCAGGCCGCATGGCGAGTCGATTGCTTGATAAAGGCATTTATGCTGTCGGCTTCTCCTTTCCTGTGGTACCGAAAGGATTGGCTCGTATTCGCACGCAGATGTCAGCCGCGCATGAACAACACCATTTGGATACAGCAATTAAGGCCTTTGCTGACGTTGGTTCTGAGCTGGGCGTTATTTAGATTTTTTGGGGAGGCAATTGATATGAAATCACTAGTAAAAGTAAAACCTGAGCCTGGTATTTGGATGGAAGATGTCCCTGTGCCGGAGTGCGGCGTGAATGATGTGTTGATCAAAATTCAAAAAACAGCCATTTGTGGGACTGACATCCATATTTATTCATGGGACGAATGGGCAAAAGCGACGATTCCTGTGCCCATGACGATAGGGCATGAGTTTTGCGGTGAAATCGTTGCTGTTGGCCGTGAAGTTAAAGGGCTTTTTGAGGGACAACGTGTTTCTGGTGAAGGGCATATAACCTGTGGTGTGTGTCGTAATTGCCGCGCGGGTCGACAGCATTTGTGTCGTAAAACATTAGGTGTGGGTGTGAATCGACCCGGTTGCTTTGCAGAGTTCTTAGCGCTGCCCGCAACGAACGTCATGGTGTTACCTGATTCCGTTACGGCCGATCAAGCTTCTATTTTAGATCCTTTCGGAAATGCGGCTCATTGTGCCTTATCGTTTGATATGGTGGGGGAGGATGTCCTTATTACGGGAGCCGGTCCCATTGGCGTCATGGCGGTGGCTATTGCACGTCACATTGGTGCGAGGCATGTGGTTATTACGGATGTGAATGATTATCGGTTGGATTTAGCGCGTAAAATGGGTGCCACTCGCGCCGTGAATGTGAAATATCAATCCATAACGCAAGTGATGGAAGAACTTGGTATGACCGAGGGCTTTGATGTGGGGCTGGAAATGTCAGGCAATCCTATGGCGTTAAACGACATGATGAAGGCTATGAATCATGGTGGCCATGTGGCACTGCTGGGGATTCCTCCTCAGGAAACACCCATTGATTGGAACCAAGTTATTTTTAAAGGCCTTATAATCAAAGGGATTTACGGGCGTGAAATGTTTGAAACGTGGTATAAAATGATTGCCATGTTGCAAAGTGGTCTCGATGTGTCCCCAGTGGTTACGCATCATTTTCCCGTAGCAGACTACCAACATGCGTTTCAAATCATGGCGTCAGGGCAATCCGGTAAAGTGATTTTAGATTGGTCATAATAGGTTTGAAAATAGAAAAACGGAGTATATATGTCGCAGTATGTTTTTACTATGAATCGTGTCAGTAAAGTGGTCGAGGGCCAACGGTTCATCCTCAAAGATATTTCACTTAGTTTTTTCCCTGGCGCTAAAATTGGTGTTTTAGGCCTCAATGGATCAGGTAAATCGACACTGCTTCGGATCATGGCTGGCGTGGATACGCACTATGAAGGCGAAGCGAGGCCTCAGCCAGGGCTAAAAATTGGTTATTTGGCTCAAGAGCCAGAAATTGATCTCGAAAAAACGGTTCGAGAGGTGGTCGAAGAGGCCGTTGCTGACATGAAAGATAAGTTAGCTCAATTTGATGCGATCAGCATGCGATTTGCAGAGCCGATGACCGACGATGAAATGTCAGCCTTGTTGGTTGAACAGGGTGATTTGCAACACGCCATTGAAGCCGGCGATGGATGGGATCTTGATCGCAGGCTAGAAGTTGCCGCGGAAGCATTACGGCTACCGGAGTGGGACACTAAAATCAACGTATTGTCAGGTGGTGAGCGTCGCCGTGTGGCGTTGTGTCGGTTGCTTCTTTCCAATCCAGACATGTTGTTGCTGGATGAGCCAACCAACCATTTGGATGCTGAAAGTGTGGCATGGTTGGAGCATTATTTAGAGGCATTTTCGGGAACGGTGGTTGCCATCACGCATGATAGGTACTTTTTAAATAATGCGGCGCAGTGGATTCTTGAGTTAGATAGAGGTGAGGGGATCCCTTACGAAGGGAATTACACAGCGTGGCTTGAGCAAAAAAATGAGCGCCTGCAGTTAGAACAAAAGCAAGAAGCGTCTCATCAGCGCTCAATCAAGGCTGAACTTGAGTGGGTACGGACGTCGCCTAAAGGTCGGCATGTAAAAAACAAGGCGCGCTTGGCTCGTTTTGAAGAAATGAATTCTAAAGAATTTCAAAAACGTAATGAAACAAATGAGTTGTATATTCCACCGGGGGATCGACTGGGCGATTTAGTGATCGAAGGCGAGGGGATCTGCAAGGCATTTGGTGATCGTTTACTGTTTGAAAACTTGAGCTTTAAGTTACCGAAAGGTGGCGTAATGGGCATTATTGGCCCCAATGGAGCGGGAAAATCAACGTTTTTAAAAATGTTGATTGGGCAAGAGCAACTTGAGCAAGGTCTCATTCGTATTGGAGAGACGGTAAAAATAGCGTCTGTTGAGCAGATGCGGGATCATTTGGATGATAACAAAACCGTTTGGGAAGAGATAACAG
>CANISA010000124.1 GCA_947470005.1 Legionellaceae bacterium
AATCAACACGAATCGCTTCCAAAGCCGCAATACTCAAGGCTTCATCAATGGCTGCAAACCCTTGCTGTTGTAGCGTAATAATGTCTTGCATGATGTTTTATCCGCCATTAAAAAGGGGCCGAAGCCCCTTTTTTTTATCTTAAATTGTGTTTGTTACGACCTTATAAGCCTAACGCTTCTTTGGCGCGTAACGCAACCGCTGCAAATGCCAGCTTATCATGAACGGCCATGTCCGCTAACACTTTACGATCCAGTTCAATCGATGCTTTCTTCAAGCCGTCAATCAAACGACTGTACGATAAGCCGCTCACACGTGCTTCAGCATTGATCCGAGTGATCCACAGCGCACGAAATTGTCGTTTTTTCTGACGACGATCGCGATAAGCATATTGACCCGCTTTGATCACGGCTTGTTTGGCAACACGGTACACGCGACTACGCGCCCCGTAATACCCTTTGGCTTGATCCAATACCTTCTTGTGACGGGCTTTTGCCGTCACCCCACGTTTAACTCTTGGCATAATTCATTCCTCCCCTTAACTACCGTGCATCATCCGTTTAGCCAAACGTGCATCACATGGCTTCAACGTACCGGACGAAACGCGCAAATGACGCTTTTGTTTTGTCGACTTTTTAGTAAGGATGTGGTTTCTATATGCGCCGCGACGCTTAATTGCCCCGCTCGCTGTTTTGCGAAAGCGCTTACACGCCCCGCGATGTGACTTTAACTTTGGCATAACCAATAAACTCCGCATTGTAACCATAACATCGGTAACCCTTCAGTGCGTATAAATACATCACTCAAACGGCACCCCTATTTTTTCTTGGGCGATAACACCATAAACAACTGACGTCCCTCACGTTTGGCATGCTGTTCTACAACAGCAACCTCGGTGGTGTCCTGTTGCAAGCGCTCGAAAATTTTCATCCCAAGCTCTTGGTGAGCCACTTCACGACCACGAAAACGCAGTGTGATTTTGACTTTATCCCCATGATTAAGGAAACGTACCAGGTTGCGTAGCTTGACCTGATAATCCCCATCTTCCGTCGTAGGACGGAATTTCAGCTCTTTGACTTGAATTTGCTTCTGCTTTTTACGTGCTTCAGCTTGTTTTTTACTCAACTCAAAAAGAAACTTACCATAATCCATGATGCGGCAAACGGGAGGACTGGCCGTTGGTGAAATTTCCACCAAATCAAACCCGCTCTCTTCCGCTATACGCAATGCCTCACGTGTCGATACAATTCCAGCCTGATTGCCATCTACATCAATTAAGCGTACCTCAGGTACATTGATTTTCTCGTTAATTCGCGCGCGATCACTTTCACGCTTCGTTGATGCACTAATGGTTAAATCCTCCGACTGGTTCTATTCGACCCTTCATATTAATTTCATGGCGAAGCATATCACAAACTGTCTCGATCGTCGCCTGACCTAAATCAACCCCATCACGCGAACGTAGCGTCACCAGACCCTGCTCTACTTCTTTATCACCAATAATTAACAAATAAGGCACTTTTTGTAACGTATGCTCGCGAATTTTAAAGCCAATCTTTTCATTTCTCAAGTCAAACGTGGAACGAATTCCTTCTTTTTGTAAAATCCGATCGATTTTTGCCGCATATTCATGCTGTTTTTCACTAACAGTGAACACAGCCACTTGCACCGGGGCAAGCCATAAGGGCCAAAGGCCCGCGCAGTGCTCAATTAAAATCCCTAAAAATCGCTCAAATGTTCCTAGAATAGCACGATGCAACATCACCGGCGTCTGCTTACTGCCATCTTCAGCCACGAACTGCGCGTCCAGTCGCTCCGGCATCGAAAAATCAACTTGGATGGTCCCGCATTGCCAAATTCGTCCCAAACAATCCGCGAGCGAGCATTCAATTTTAGGCCCATAAAAAGCACCTTCGCCCGGCGCATCAATCCATTCGATTTGTCGACCTTGCATGGCCTGCGCTAACGCGCTTTCCGCTTTATCCCACACCACATCACTGCCAACCCGCTTTTCTGGACGACGCGCTAAACGATACGTGATCGCTGAAAAACCAAAATCAGCATAAACAGACTGAACCAAAGCAAGCAACTGAGTCACTTCTGACTGAATTTGCTCTTCTGTGCAAAAAATATGACCGTCATCTTGCACAAAATTACGTACCCGCATCAGCCCATGCAGCGCACCTGACGGCTCACACCGATGACAGTTTCCAAATTCAGATAAACGAAGAGGTAGATCGCGATAACTTTTAAGCCCCTGGTTGTACACTTGGACATGGCAAGGGCAGCTCATCGGCTTCACCGCGTACTGACGATTCTCAGTTTCCGTCATAAACATGTTTTCGCGAAAATTTTCTAAATGCCCTGACTTTTCCCACAACACGCTGTCCACCAATTGAGGTGTTTTAATTTCTTGATAACCATACTCGACCAACCGCGATCGCATGTATTCTTCGAGCAACCGATAGACCGTCCACCCGTGGGGATGCCAAAACACCATGCCAGGAGCTATGTCTTGAAAATGAAAAAGATCAAGCACTTTACCTAATCGGCGATGATCTCGTTTTTCAGCCTCTTCCAGACGAAATAAATAATCAGCGAGCGATTTTTTATCCGCCCAGGCTGTGCCATAAATACGCTGCAACATGGCATTATTAGAATCCCCTCGCCAATATGCACCCGCTAATTTGGTTAATTTAAAAGCTTTTAATCGCCCCGTGCTGGGGACATGAGGGCCTCGACAGAGATCTTCAAATTCACCTTGACGATAGAGTGAAAGAGCCTCTCCTGCCGGAATGTCAGCAATAATTTCAGCTTTGTATTCCTCACCTAAGCCACGAAAATAAGCAATGGCTTCATCACGTGGCATTTCACGGCGAGTAATAGGAAGGTCAGCTTTGACGAGCGCTTGCATTTTTTCTTCAATGCGTTGCAAATCATCGGGCGTGAAGGACCGCTCAAACGCAAAATCATAAAAAAACCCATCATCAATCACCGGACCAATGGTCACTTGAGCCGTAGGAAAGAGTAACTTCACCGCTTGTGCCAACAAATGCGCCGTGGAATGACGAATCACCTCAAGACTGGCGGGATCATTGTCTGTCAAAATAACAAGCGAACAATCGTCAGTGAGCACATGGCTCAAATCAACCGCTTTCCCATCCACGCGCGCCGCGAGCGCCGCTTTGGCCAAACTTGGACTGATGTGAGCCGCCACCGCATGCACCGTCAACGGGCTATCAAATGACCGGTTTTGTCCATTGGCAAGTTGTATCGTTAGCATGTTGCTTTCCCTTGATGCACTTGGCTCGGCACGCTGTGAAAAAAAAACCCTGCAACGCAGGGTTCAAATATGGTAGGCACGAGTGGGATCGAACCACCGACCACCACCATGTCAAGGTGGTGCTCTACCACTGAGCTACGTGCCTATTGATCAATCTCTATTTAAAGACGTGAGTATTATATAGAAGCTTGATTCGCAAAGCAAATGCTTTACGTAGCGCCTCGAAGCAAACGCATCTTGCTCGACGCGCATGATGCTACTCCTTGTAGCTGACTGACTATTTCGGTCAATTATTGATCTACCTGGAGTATAGATGATAAAAAACAAAGAAAGGCTGGAATGAAGCATGCTCATTCCAGCCAGAGAGTTGCGAGATGAGTTGCCATGGGTAAACCACCGCTTCCTTAGACCTCAAAAACACATACCGCACCACGTTCCGTCCGGGGCAATACGCGCTCAGTGATTGGACTCCGGGGGCAAGTGTATCGGATTAACGCACAATGTCAACCGTTAATTTCTAATGGAAACTTATTGTTTCGACAAGAACAATCGCGTTAAATTAACTCAGACTAAAGCTGGGTGACTCCATGGAGTGTTCCTTTCATTATGCCTATCCGGTTGACCCATATCAGCTTAAAAATACGGTTACTCCAGCACCCGCATAATTTTGGAAGCCACCCAGAGCGCCGCTTAAACGCTGACCAAATTCGACGTCAAACGCTACACTTTTGTTGTACGCATAAATCAGTCCAATATCGCCATCAATTCCATGACCATCATCTGGGCTTGTTTTCGTTTGACCGAATAGCTCGGCAAAAAAATTAACTTTTTCCACGGGAGTATAGGCCAGAGATAACGTATAATTAAAACTATTAAAACGATTGCTTCCAGCAGCAAACGGCTCGACGACGGAACTTCCACCCAGCATGGAGGCAAGCGTAAATTGCGAATTTAATGCATAAGCACCAATTGCATTGACAACCACGCCAGTGCCATCGCTACCAAAATTATTGCTTCCACCAGGAAGGATTGCAAACCATTGCCCTGAAATCACCCAGTCCTTTGAGGACATGAGCTCGGCTTTTCCGCCAACACTCGTAGGCCCCATGCCATTTAGGACTGGGTGCTGAGCATTGTAGCTGGGTAGGACAAGAAAGACGTCCATGTCTCGGGGCAAACCCAGTGAGATTTGTGCTTGAGGAACATTTGATAAATCCCCCCCCCCTATTAAATTTTGATATTGGTAGCCGCCCTCAACCAATAGTTTCTTCTTGGGAACAACACAAGGGGTATCGGTCACCGATCCTCGGTCAGTCAGAGCCGCTGCGTCCGGATTGCCACAAAAACTATCTTGAGCTCCCCCAGCAAAGGCAATTGGCAGTATAACAAATGATAATGGTATGAAAACGTACTGATAGCTCACATATATTCCTTTCCCATTTGGCAGCTTCAACATGAAGATATGCGGTCTCAAATTTACGCATTAAAAACAATTGGAGATCCCTCACTTCGTTCGGGATGACGTGGGGTGTTACATTTTTACTTCTGAAAAATAGGCGCATTATCCTCTGCACTTTTTATTATTACACGGCATTCAACGTCTTGAAAGACATAGCCAAAATAAATCTCATTTGTTAGACTGCGCGTAATTAACTGGCAGGAAATAGCCCATCATCATGGAAAAAGTCGACTTCAATCAACAATTCGCCTGCCGCCTACGCGACACCATGATTGCAGCAGGCTTTAGTTCCCCACGCTCACCATCCGGTGTCAGCATTCATAAACTAGTGGAAATAACCGGTTACTCGCCGCAAATTTGTCGAAAGTACCTACGCGGGCAGACCATTCCAGAACCAACCAAGCTCATGGCCATCGCATCGACATTAGACGTTTCGCCTGGTTGGCTTTTATTTGGAAGTAGACAGGAAAACAACCAAACGGCGGATGACCATCTAACGTTGAATAAATATTTGCTTCTTTATATTTTCAAGCACGCCGAGGCGTTATATCATGTGGAACGCGTCAATCAGGATATTCCTGATTTTCTATTGGCCTTGACCTGCGACATCAGTCAAAT
>CANISA010000125.1 GCA_947470005.1 Legionellaceae bacterium
CACCAATCGCTTTCGTTGGATTCAATCCCTTAGGACAAACCGTCGCGCAATTCATAATGGTGCGACAACGAAACACACTGAATGGATCTTGCAATTTATTTAATCGATGCGTCGTTGCTGTATCACGACTATCGGCCAAAAATCGACGTGCCTGCAACAGACCAGCTGGCCCTACAAACTTTTCAGGGTTCCACCAAAACGATGGACATGAACTCGTGCAACAAGCACACAAAATACACTCATACAAGCCATCCAACTGTGAACGGTCTTTGGGTGATTGCAAGCGCTCACGCGCAGGAGCAACCTCATCATTTTGTAAATAAGGCTCAACCCGTTCGTATTGCTTATAAAACTGGCTCATGTCCACAACCAGATCGCGCACCACAGGAAATCCAGGCAATGGCCGAATAACCACTTTATCCGTCTTTAATTTGGCAAGCGAGGTGATGCAAGCAAGCCCATTCGTGCCATTGATGTTCATCCCGTCTGAACCGCACACGCCTTCACGGCATGAGCGACGAAACGACAACGTTGGATCTTGCTCAGCCTTTACACGCTCAAGCAAGGTTAACAACATGGGGTCACTGTCCGTAGGCGTTGTCAGCTCATACGTTTGCATAAACGGTTTTTCATCTTGTTCAGGATTATATCGATAAATAGACAGACTCAGGTTTCTGACATCAGCCATGGTATTTCCTCGTTAGTAAACGCGATCTTTCGGCTCTAAGGGCTCAACATACTTCGGTGATTTATTCACCGGCCGATAGTCAATCAAGCCACCTTCTTCAAAATACAACGTGTGTTTAATCCAATGCGCATCATCCCTCTTCGGGTAATCTTCCCGACTGTGCGCACCACGACTTTCCGTTCGTGCAATGGCCGACTTGGCCGTTGCAAACGCCGTCGCCATCAGATTATCTAGCTCCAGAGCGACCACACGCTCCGTATTAAATACATGGCTTTTATCTGACAAACAGGCAGACGCAAGGCGAGTGCGCAAGGCCTCTAGGCGAAGCAATCCTCGCTCCATGATCTCACCCGTACGAAACACCCCAAAATCTTCTTGCATCACACGCTGCATCGCATCACGAATGACCGCCGGACGCTCACCATCCACTGAAGAGCCTTCCCAACGCTGATAGCGCGTTAATGAAGCTTGAATATCGTCTTCCGTGACATAAGGCATGTCTGGAAGCGCATTGGCTTGCCATAACTTCTCAACATGCATGCCTGCGGCACGACCAAAAACCACCAAATCAAGCAGCGAGTTACCACCGAGGCGGTTTGCACCATGCACAGAAACGCACGCACACTCACCCATGGCATACAATCCTTCAACCACGTGCTCTTTACCACCCTGCTTGGTGACGACCTGAGCATGAATATTCGTTGGGATCCCGCCCATGGTGTAATGGCAGGTAGGCACAACAGGAATAGGTTCTACAATCGGGTCAACGCCCGCAAACGTCATCGCCAATTCCCGAATACCAGGTAGGCGTGATTTAATAAGATCAGCCCCAAGGTGATCGATTTTGAGTTTAACGTAATCAACCCCCTCCGGATTAAACCCTTTGCCTGCGCGAAGCTCCAACGCGATCGCGCGTGCCACCACATCACGACAGGCTAAATCTTTAACATGCGGCGCATAACGCTCCATGAAGCGCTCACCGTCTTTATTAATCAGGTATCCACCTTCCCCTCGGCAACCTTCCGTCACAAGTGTTCCTGCACCGGCTATTCCCGTAGGATGAAATTGCCACATCTCCATGTCCTGGACAGGGAGGCCTGCGCGTAATGCCATCCCAAACCCATCACCCGTATTGATATGTGCGTTTGTGGTGGACTGATAAATACGGCCGGCCCCCCCTGTCGCCAACATACAAATCCGTGTTTGAAAAAAGACAATCTCACCGGTTTCAATGCATAACGCCGTAACGCCTGCGATGCGTCCACCCGCATCCTTAACAAAATCAAGCGCCAGCCATTCACTGAACACATGCGTTTTTGCTTTTAAATTTTGCTGATACAAGGTATGCAGTAACGCATGCCCCGTGCGATCTGAAGCCGCGCACGTGCGCGCCGCCTGTTCTCCGCCAAAGTTCTTCGTTTGACCACCGAATTGACGTTGGTAAATTTTACCGTTGTCCATCCGGGAAAAAGGCAACCCCATGTGTTCTAATTCATAGACTACCTCAGGACCTGTCCTGCATAAATATTCGATGCAATCTTGATCGCCAATGTAGTCAGCGCCTTTCACTGTGTCATACATGTGCCAGCGCCAATCATCCTGTTCATCTGCATTGGGCAATGCAGTCGTTATCCCACCTTGTGCAGAAACCGTGTGAGACCGTGTCGGAAACACCTTAGAGAGCAAAGCAACGTTCAAACCCGAATTCGCCATTTGCAAGGCGGCACGCATCCCCGCCCCACCTGCACCAATAATCACGACGTCAAATGTATTACGCGCAACAGCCATCGTCATCGCCCCCATATCGTCATAAAGCCACCGATCAATTGACCCAGCAACACCAGTAAAATCAGCGACTGTACTGAAAGCCTTATCGCTGTGCAGGTAATATAGTCCGTGGTCACGGTCCAAAGACCGACCCAGGCGTGCAACGTAAGTGCCAGTAACGCAAGAAGACTTGCCACTTGAAACCATGGCTTATGAAACAAAGCAAGCCACTCACCGTACTGCAAGTGCGGATGCATGACTAAAAATCCAAGCAAAAAACACGAGAACACAGCAAAATAAACCGCCGTCAACCGTTGAATGAGCCAATCTTTCAACCCATTGCCCGTGAGGCTTGTCACGTTCGTTACCATATCCAAACTCCCAGAAAACCCGTGCTTAACACAGCCATTGCAATGACGCCCAGCGCACTTAGGCGCGCAGCCACCAGCGCTTCCCCTACCCCTACATCCAACAACATGTGGCGAATACCAGCCAACAGATGGTAAACCAAGGCTGCACTAAATACCCACAGCATCAATTTATAATAGGGGCCTTTGAGCGTCTCTTGTAACTGCATAAATGACGCGTCAGAATCCAGCGACACACTTAATAAATAGAGCATGACGGGCAAAAGAAAAAACAAAACCATGCCTGACAGTCGATGCAAAATTGAAGCGATCGCCATCGGTGGGAATTTTAAACTAGCCAAATCAAGATTAACGGGTCGTTGGTGATTCACGCGCAAGCCTTCCTCATTAAAAATAAATCGTATCTGGGAGTATATACTCCTCGAAAATGAAGTTGTAGCCTTTTATGTCGTTGCGTTCATCCTGCAACAAAAAAATACGCTACCGCGGCACACCCGACGTTTTGGCATGTCGGTAGCTGTCGCGAGGAGCCGCAGCAGGGTAACCATAGCCTTTATCCGCAAGCCGTTTCACCGTTTGTAAATAGCGCTCGCCCCAGACGCCAGGATCAAAGTTTGTTACTACAACGTTGTAGCTCAAGTTGATAACAGACTCAAATCCTTTGCGCTGAGCCAACTCGTGACCTGCGAAGGCCACTTGGACTTCTGTTTCAGCCTGAACCCCGCCCGACTTCAAGCGCTCAATCAAGAGGTTGATCATTTTTTCGATGGTGCAAAAGAGTTTGCACATGGATAAACCCGTAGAATAGATTTCGAGCCCTTTAGACGTGCTAAAACGGTCACCATAATCAACGATAGGATAAACAAACTCATAATCATCGTTCTCCTCCACATGGGCCGGAGGGATAAGGTGAGGGGGACGGAACGGTTGAATCACCGGCGTCGTCACAAACAAATGAAAATCAGCCCAACGCCACCACAGCTGGTAGACCATTTCAATCTGAGCCATCGGGTCAATCCCAGCTAAATCGAGTAAACGATCTCGGTGGGATTGCATGGTTTGGACTATGCTTTGTTCAAAAATTCCGTCCTCTGCGCTCATCAATCACTTCAATCTAATATGACCATGGGTCTAATCTTAGCTGAAATTTAGCCTGGTGAACAATCGTGTGTAGCGGATTAATCTAAATTTCCGTAACCGAATGAATCATCACGTCTTCCATCGGCACATCGCCATGCCCGCTGCGCTGTCCCGTTTTTACTTTAGCAATCAGATCAACCACGTCCATGCCTTCCACCACCTCTCCAAACACACAATAGCCATAGGTTTGTGCTTGCTCGCCGGTGAAGTTTAAGAAAGCATTGTCCGCCAAATTAATAAAAAATTGAGCCGTAGCCGAGTGTGGATCGGAGGTTCGTGCCATTGCAACGCTGCCTCGTTTATTTTGCTTGCCGGATTTAGCTTCATTTTTAACAGCGGTATCCGTCGCTTTCGTTTCCATTTGTGCGTTTAAACCGCCACCCTGAATCATAAAACCACTGATCACGCGGTGAAAAATGGTGTCATTATAAAAGCCACGACGCGCATATTCGAGGAAATTAGCGGCCGTGTTCGGCGTGTTTTCTTCATCAAGTTGCAACCGAATATCGCCCTTGGATGTACTAATCAAAATCATGGTATCTCCTGTTTTTCAATAAACTAAAAAATTCTATTTCTTTAAAACGGAATCGCTAAATCCCGATCAATCGCGTGTAATTGTATTTTGAATAATGCTTGAATTTCTTCCAAACGCGCCCAATCATCCGCTTCAAAACGGGCAACCAAGCATGGTGTGGTATTTGAGGCGCGAATCAACCCCCAACCATGACCAAACTCCACACGTAACCCATCAATAACAATCAATTCTGCATCTGGAAACATCGATTCCGCACAAAAACGGTCCATGAAGGAAAACTTTGATTCCTCAACAATGGGGATTTTAATTTCAGGTGTATTAATGCTATTCGGGACGCCCGCGCATTGCTCGCTTACGGTGAGTAACGACTTGCTCATAATTTCAAGTAACCGACAAGCGCTGTACAGCGCATCATCAAAACCATACCATCGGTCTTTAAAAAACAGGTGACCACTCATTTCACCAGCCAAGACAGCACCGGTTTTTTTCATGATCCCTTTGACAATGGAATGCCCGGTGGGACACATCTGTGCAACACCACCCGCAGCAGTAATCACCTGGGCCAAATGGCTAGAGCATTTCACATCATAAACAATTGTCGCACCTGAGTTAGTCCGCAAAACATCGCGTGCGTACATCATCATTAATCGATCAGGCCAAATTGTTTCACCTTGGTTCGTCACCACGCCCAATCGATCCGCATCGCCATCAAACGCTAATCCCAGATCAGCGTCATGCAGTGCCACCGCGGCTTTCAAATCAACTAAATTAGCTTCCACCGTCGGATCAGGATGATGATTGGGAAAGCGACCGTCCACATCGCAATACAACTCAATCACCGTGCACCCTAACTGCCTGA
>CANISA010000126.1 GCA_947470005.1 Legionellaceae bacterium
CGAGTTTGATCTTATTTATCAATGGGTTGCAGTGCGAATTAAAGTTTTTTTTATGTCAGCATCTCCTGGATGCCGCGGATAAACCGCGGCACGTCGCCGGCGAGGGATCAAATGTCAACAGGCCCTAGTGTCTGTTGAAATGTCAACAGGCCCTAGTGTCTGTTGAAATGTCAACAGACACTAATTAGATCATTCTTTTTTTTCTAGATGGAACGAGAGCCCCAGCCTGATAATCCTATCGTAAATGTTGGTCAACCGCTTGATGCGTGCTATTGGTATTTCAGGCTCATTTTTAAATTGGAAAATACTCTCCAGGTTTAAATAAAGCAGAGGTGTACCTAGTGTGGTTGTACTCGAATTAAAAATGCGCGATGCACGTCTAGAATTTAACACAGGATTCGCCTGCGCCGTAACACGCGTTGATAAAAGCTGTGGTAGAATGCAGAGATTCGCACCAACTCCGTTGCCTCATGCTGGAAAGTGACCGTTTGATTAGTGTACAATCGAGCCCTTCGGAAGAAGCGTTGGATCGTGCGATACGCCCGCTGAGTCTTGATGAGTACATTGGTCAAGAGGATGTTCGTTCGCAGATGCAGGTGTTTATTCAAGCATCCCTGAAGCGCAACGAAGCGCTGGATCATGTGTTGATTTTTGGTCCGCCGGGTCTTGGAAAAACGACGCTTGCAAATATCATTGCGCATGAATTAGGTGTTAATTTGCGCCAAACGTCGGGCCCTGTGCTTGAGCGTCCGGGTGATATGGCTGCAATCTTGACTAATCTTCAAGAAAAAGACGTGTTATTTATCGACGAGATCCATCGTCTGAGTCCGGTGATTGAGGAAATTTTGTACCCGGCCATGGAAGATTACAAGCTGGATATTTTGATTGGTGAGGGACCTGCTGCGCGCTCGATTAAATTGGAGCTGCCACCGTTTACGTTGATTGGTGCGACCACGCGCGCGGGTTCATTGACCTCTCCGTTGAGGGATCGGTTTGGGATTGTCCAGCGGCTTGAATTTTATACGGTGGAGGATCTAACTAAAATTGTTGTTCGTTCAGCGCGATTACTTCAAGTCCCAGCGGATCCTGCTGGTGCTGTTGAAATTGCCCGACGGGCACGAGGGACGCCTCGCATTGCCAACCGGCTGTTACGCCGTGTTCGCGATTATGCGGAGGTGAAGGGAGATGGCGTGATCACTGCTGACATGGCGCATTTTGCGTTGGATAAGTTGCAAGTGGATGATCATGGGTTTGATATCATGGATAGAAAATTATTGTTAGCCGTGATTGAACGGTTCAGTGGTGGGCCGGTGGGAGTGGATAGCATTGCTGCTGCTATTGGGGAAGAAAAAGGAACCATTGAAGACGTGATCGAGCCGTATCTCATCCAACAGGGTTTTTTGATGCGTACCCCACGCGGTCGAATGGCAACACCATTAGCGTATCGGCATTTTGGGTTGATCGTAGAACAAAATTAGACAGGCGCCGATTCAAACGTGAAGTGCAACAGATTGAGAGGAATTAAACGTGGAAAGTCATGTAAGTGTGTTGGGTTATTTTATTCAAGCGGGGTTTGTTGTTAAATCCGTGATGTTGCTGTTATTGGTTGCTTCGGTGTTTTCATGGACTTTAATTCTACAGCGCGCTTGGTACTTCAAACAAAAGAAAGCGCAGTACGATGTGTTTATTCGACGTTTTTGGGGGTCCTCTGATTTGAGCATCCTGTACGCAGACATTGACAGCAAAGTGGAAGAGCGGCATGGATTGGCAGCGATTTTTCATGCCGGCTTTAAAGAATTTTTACGTGTCCGAACGCCAGGTTCAGTTCCTTTTGAGCCGATCCAACGCGTCATGCAAATTAGCCATGCGAAAGAGGCGGAATGTTTAGAACAGCATCTGCCTTGGTTTGCTTCGGTGGGGTCGTTGTCACCGTACGTCGGGTTGTTTGGTACGGTCTGTGGGATAATGACTACGTTTCAAGCCTTAGGCCATGCGCAACAAGCGACCATCGCCATGGTGGCGCCTGGGATTTCAGAAGCATTGGTTGCGACGGCTCTGGGTCTTTTTACCGCCATTCCGGCCGTTATTGCGTTTAACCGATACAGCACCCGCGCCAATGGGTTGTTAAATCGTTATGATTTGTTCCAAGATGAGTTTGTTGCACTCATTGCGCAACAAACGGATCTACCAATCAAGGGATAACGTTTATGCTTAGAAAAAAACCGGCGCGAATTAGCCCGATTGCGGATATCAATGTGGTGCCTTACATCGATGTGATGTTGGTGCTGTTGGTTATTTTTATGATAACGGCTCCAATGCTTACACAAGGTGTCACCGTTGACTTACCGAAGACGGCGAGTGATACCATTAAAGCGTCTGGTCGAGAGCCGGTGATTGTTTCTGTCGACCGAACAGGCGCTTATTTTCTTAATGTTCACAGTAACCCCAATGCACCCATCGACCCACAAGCGCTGAGGGTGCGTGTTGCCGCTGAGTTGGCCCTTGCGCGAGAAACGGGTGAAAAACGTGACGTGCTGGTGAAGGGTGATCAAGGGGTGCCTTACGGTAAAGTGGTTGAAGCCATGAGTTTGTTGAAGCAGGCGGGAGCGGAGCAAGTGGGTTTATTGACCGATTCCAGTGACTTATCGAAGGAAGGGCAGGCATGATTCAATCGCGACCTTATCAAATGTTCTTTTTTTCAGCCCTGATTCTTCACGGCATGGTGGCTTTATTACTCTTGTGGGATAACACGAGCAATGAGCGCCCCGCGATGACGCTCGAAGCGAAAAATACAACGGCGCCGAGCGCGCAGGCACCGGAGCCCCAACAACAGGCGATTCAAGCCGTGAGTGTGGATTCGCACGAGGTCATGGCCGCAGTCAACGAGTTGAAGGCTGAACGCCAGCGCACGGCACTTGCTGAAAAAAATCGACAACTTGCGTTGGCCTCTCAGGCGGAAGCGGCTCGCCGTAAGCGCGTTGAAGAGCAACAAAAGTTTGAGCGGTTAAAGGCAGAATCGGCAAAAATGGCACTTGCCCAGAAGAAACGTTTGGCCGAAGAGCAGCAACATTTGCAACAACTCGCAAAACAAAAAGAGGCCGAGAAACAACAGCTCGAAGCGCTTCAAAATCAACAGCGTGATATTCAAAAACAACAAAAAGAAGAAGAGAAAACCCTGGCTGCTTTGCGTACAAAGACAACAGAAGAGCACGCGCGAGAAACACAGGCAAATGCGGCTCGTGCAGCGGAGGCCTTAGCCAAGCAGCAGCAAATCGTCAAGCAACAGCAAGCGGCGGCCATGCAACAGGCTTCTCAAGAGGCGGCAGATAAAACGCGCATTGCGGGTGTTGTTGACAAATACAAGGCATTGATTATACACGCAATCAGCCAGCAGTGGATTTTGCCCGATCATGCAGACAGCCGGTTGTCGAGTCAATTTAGAATCAGGCTTGCACCCAATGGGGCGGTGCTTGAAGTGAGTTTGACTCGAAGCAGTGGAGATCCGATTCTTGATCGCTCCGCTCAATCGGCAATCTACAAAGCCTCGCCGTTGCCGGTGCCGAGTGAATCCGACATGTTTAACTTATTCCGTGACATCAGCCTCACGGTACGACCAGAAAATGCGCAGGGGTAAATTGTGATTAATCGTGTAGTGAGTGTCTGTTTATTGCTTCTCTCAAGCTCCGTTTTTGCACTGGATTTGGAGTTAACGCAAGGAATTAATGCGGCGCTACCCATTGGAATCGATGGCTTTGGTTACGAATCCCAAGCTTCGGCATTTAACGACGTGATTAACAATGATCTACGTATGTCGGGGCAATTCAAGCTCATTTTGCCATCGCAAGGCGCTGCATCGCTTGAAACGTGGCAACGTCTTGGTGCAGACAGTGTGTTGTCGGGCCGTGTCAATAAAATAGGGAGCAATCGTTACGCGGTGCATGTCGAGTTGGCCGATGCGGCCGCGAGAGGTCGATTGCTGTTGGCTAAAGATTATCAGGTGAATGAAGCCGCACTCCGTGGGCTGGCCCATCATGTCAGTGATGAGGTGTACCAGAAATTGACCGGTGAGCGAGGCATTTTTTCTACGCGGATGGCTTACGTTTTGGTGCAACGACGCGCTGAAAACACGCGGTATTCCTTGGAAGTAGCTGACGTGGACAGCAGCAATCCACAGAGCTTGTTGGTTTCAACGGCACCCATCATGTCGCCTGCGTGGTCACCTGACGGTCGACAAATTGCTTACGTGTCGTTTGAGAAAACACGCGCGCAAATTTTTACAGTGGATGTTGAAACGGGGAAGCGGCGTTTGCTCACTGATTTTCCAGGCATCAATGGTGCGCCGGCGTGGTCGCCGGATGGCCGCCAGTTGGCGGTGGTCTTATCCAAGGGAGGCAATCCTAAAATTTACACCGTGGATCTTGCGAGCGGTGCGATGAAACAAGTTACTTTTGGGGAGGCGATTGATACAGAGCCACGGTTCTCCCCAGATGGACTCTCGATGTTATTCACCTCAGGCCGAGGGGGCTCGCCTCAAGTGTACAAGCTGACCTTAGCGAGTGGTGCTATCTCTCGGGTTACGTTTGATGGTAATTACAATGCCAAAGCGTCCTACACACCCAATCAGCAGCAAGTGGTTATGCTTCATCGCGAAGAGCGATCGTTTAACATTGGGGTCTTGCAAGTGAGCCGAGGGATGGTAACGGCGTTGACTGACTCGCCCATGGATGAATCTCCTTCGATTGCGCCGAATGGTCGTTTAGTGTTGTATGCAACGCATTATCAAGATAAAGGCGTGCTTGCGATCGTATCGCTTGATGGCCGAGTTCGAATGCGTCTTCCCCCAAGGGATGGCGATGTTCAAGAGCCAGCTTGGTCGCCATACCTTGGATGAGTGACGGATGAAAAAAGGCCTATTTATTGGCACATTGTGTTGCGTCTTGTTTTCAACCCCTGTGTTTAGTTGGAATGCCGTAGGCCACCGTATGATCGCGCAAATTGCGGTTAATCACCTAACTCCCCAGGCATACGTTCGTTTCAATGCCTATAATCATGCGCTGGATAGGCGCGATAGACCGCAAACCCTTGTTAGTGCAGCGGTCTGGCTGGATACCTTTCATCGAAGAGGTTCTCGGGATTGGGATCCCATGCATTACCTGGATATTCCTTTTTCGGACGATGGCAGTCCACTCCCCGCACAAAAGCGCATGAACGCCGTTTTAGCCATACGTGAAGCCCGTCAAACATTACTCAATCAACAGGCATCGTTGCATGAACGTGCGATTGCCGTGCGTATTCTCCTGCATGTGGTCGGTGATCTTCATCAGCCGTTGCATGC
>CANISA010000127.1 GCA_947470005.1 Legionellaceae bacterium
ATAGACGTTCTTTTTTCTTTTAACGTCATCTCCATATTGACTTTTTTATCCAGTAATCTTTGTTGGTTTTCCGTGATACTATCCAGTCTTTTTGATATCTTATTTATCTCTATCTCAACTGGACTCTTTCTTCCTACGGCAAACAACATCCGGTCAAAAGCACCCTTGTGTATGGATTCTTCTTTCATTTTTATCCGCTGAATCACATTCAGATCTGCCATTTCTTTTTCATCTTTTTCAAACTGTTCTTTGATAAAAACACTCATCTCTCGAAGGTCATTTTCTACTTTTTCAATCGCTTGTGTTAACGCCTGCAGCGGGTCAGGAGTGGTGCTTTTTTTAAAAACCGTCTCAGGCTCATCAAGATCATCAACGTCTTCAAAAACGGTACTTCGATTAGAGTCAACAATACCAGCAGCTGGTGATGGCTCTCGAGAGGTTAAATTAGAAGCCAGCTCATCGCTAATGGAATCAGGCCCTGAGCTTGAATCGACATCATCAACATGAATAGAAAGCTCATCAAAACCCTCAACCTCAGTACGCCCATCAGACCATGTATCAGACAACGGATCAGTGTCCATTCCAGGAGCGGTCATCGGCTCGTTTGGCGTTGCCTTAACCTGATGGAACGCACTGAGTAAATTTGCCTCCGTAAGCAAGGTGGGCTTCGCTTTCGCTCGAACGCGTTCCAATCCACTCTCTTCCTTTTTACTTGGCATAATATAATCTCCGACAACGGTTGTTGTTTCTCTCGACTGACCTCTAGTCGACGCTCTATCTCTCTCAGAAAAATTATCCGACACGATGACTTCATCTTCCTTTTCACTTGTATTTTCTTTCACTATTATTTTCTAAAAAACAAACAATATGATAATTATTTTCCTATACAATATATATAGGTCATATCTGCGTTCTTTTCCACTGGCCTGGATAATCCTGAATAATCCAACCCTGGTTGATTTCGAGGAGAATTTCGTATAATTTAGTTCGTTAGTTAAACACTAGAGTTTATTTATGTTCGAAGAATATGCGCCCATTCCCACCACAGCCCATGCTATTTTTAACAGCCAGAGGAGTGGAATGGCCTGTTTTGATCTTTAAGGTGGCTCCTCGTTTCAATGCTATTCCTAACCACACTATTTATCCCCTCCGCGGGTTACGACACCTCATCACGGCATTAGGAACGAATCCCCTTGTTCCAGAAAGTAACCTGGAGGACCACCCCTATCAACTCTCGCTGGTTGATCTCAGATGCTGGGTTAAAAACACCTTTCCCGCGGATCTTCTTGACCTATTTAGGCAACAACCGAAAACCGTCAAGCTCGTGCATTACACCGCGAGTAATTTTCTCTTCTTCTCCCCCAGCAGCCCTCCTTCTTGTGCAACAGAACATGCGGCAATAAAAAGCTCCACGGCAATTCCCGGCTCCGATGGACCCCCATAGCACAAAAGCCCAATAATTTTTTATTTACTTGTGGTAAAAAACAAGGTATTGATGTTCCGTTAATTCAACATGAGAGCGAAAAACAAGGATTCGTTTGATGAAAGTCCAGGAAACCATTCGAGCTAAATACACAACCCTTTCGCCTCGTCAAAAACCAATTGCAATCCTATGCACAACCTTGGTTTGCCTACTATTGCTCATTATTTTGTTCAAGTGCTACCAAGCAATAGCTTCGAGTAAACATCCATTACCCGTTCAGCCCATCATGACGCGCCAGGGCAACACCATTACAATCCCGCCTCACTCCCCGCTACGAACACACATGACCATCAAGACCATCAGCACGTCAAATAAACCTCATGTTGTCTCTTTTCCAGGAATTATTGAAGCCGATCCTTCACGCACTGTTAATATTCTGCCTCCGCTGACCGGGCGCCTCGTGTCTCTCAAGGTTAAACTGGGTGACGTCGTTAAACCCAACCAAATCCTTGCGGTCATAAGCTCTCCCGATCTAGCACTGGCGCATGCCGATAATGAGAAAGCACTTGCGATGCTCAAGCTCTCAACCTATGCATTAAAACGGTCCAACGAAGTCTATCATGCGGGAGGGATTTCACTAAAAATGGTCCAACTGGCTCAGAATGATTACGCTCAAGTCTTGGCCGAAACTAATCGGACTAAAGCCAAACTAGAAACACTGGGCAGCCGTCGCTTTAACTTATTGACCATTAGAGCCCCCATAGAAGGCCGCGTGACCGCACTAAATTATGGCATGGGTTCTTATATTAATGACCCGCTCGCCACGCTATTAACCATCTCAAACCTCACTACGATCTGGGTCACAGTAAATGTCCCCGAAAATTTAGTCGGCGTCGTTGAAAAAAATCAACGTGTGACGGTCCACCTGCCGGCTTATCCAAAGCAAGTCCTACATGGCAAAATTAGCTTTGTGAACTCGTTTCTAGAACCCGACACACGGCGTAACAAAACACGTATTGCCTTTCCTAACCCCAACGGGAAACTTCAACCCAACATGTTCGCCACAGTAAAGGTTGCTGTTTTGCAGCCCCATCTGATCATGATTCCAATCTCATCCATCCTGATGAACGACGATACGACCTCTGTTTATGTTGAAACGTCACCCTGGGTCTTCAAACGACGTGAAGTTCAATTAGGTTCAGAGGATGGGACAGATATCCGTGTGTTATCCGGCCTACACGCGGGCGAACGCATCGTTATTTGTGGTGGGATATTTATCAATGATTAATCAACTCATTGAAGTCTGCTTTCGGCGACGCCATATCGCCTGGGGAGCAGCTGTTCTTCTATCCATCTATGGTTACATTGCATGCACTCACATGACCATAGAAGCCTATCCAGAGCTCAGTGATGTCACGGTTCAGGTGACAACACAAGTCCCAGGACTTGCAGCAGAAGAAATTGAAAAGCAAATCACCATCCCGCTTGAGCGTGTGCTGGTCAATGCACCCGATTTATTTATTTTACGTTCCAGCAGCACATTCGCCCTATCGCTCATCACGTTAGTCTTTAAGGACGGTGTAGAAGACTATTTTGCACGTGAACGGGTGCTTACTCAAATCAGGGATGCAACGCTTCCCAGTGGAATCCAGCCCTCTCTCGGCCCCATGACAGGTTCCGGCGGTGAAATTTACCGATACACACTGGAGTCAAACAGTAAAACACTGATGGAGCTATCTGAACTACAACGCTGGGTGGTTATGCCTGGGTTAAAACAGGTTCCAGGCATCGCCGAAGTCAACAATTTTGGCGGATTGACGAAAGAATTTGAGGTCATGCTTGACCCGGTTCAAATGGATAGGCATGGCGTTGTTTTAAATGATGTTGTCACTGCTATCAATAACAACACGTCAAATGCGGGTGGTGGTCGGATTTCTCGTGGTGAGCAAAGCTATATCGTACGTGGAATAGGACAAATTCACTCACTGGAAGACTTAGGCTCCGTGGTGGTCACGCAAACGAATAGCATGCCTGTGCTGGTCCGTGATATTGGACAATTACACTTTGGACACCGTGAGCGCGAAGGGATTTTAGGAAAAAATAATAACCCAGACAGCATCGAAGGGATCGTGCAGATGCGAAAATACCAAAATCCATCGCATATCTTAGAAGGCCTCCATGCCAAAATAAATCAACTGCAACAAACGTTAAACCCCATGGATGTCAAGATTGTGCCCTACATCGACCGCGATGACCTGGTTAAATTGACCATCGATAAAGTAGCACACACCGTGATTGAAGGCATTTGCTTGGTCTGCATCGTGCTGATTTTATTCCTCGGCAGCCCACGCAGCGCACTGGTTGCCGCCGTTGCGATTCCTGCGGCTCTTGTCACCGTATTTATTATGATGAATGCGACAAAAATGCCAGCCAATCTATTTTCTCTGGGTGCAATCGATTTTGGCGTCATCGTTGACGGCGCAATCGTGGTCATGGAAGCCATCTTACGCCGCAGAGAAGAAAATCCAGGCGTGGCACTGACGATGGAAGAGACCCTTAAAACAACAGGCTATGTGGCTCGTCCTATTTTCTTTGCAACCCTGATTATTATTTCAGCGTACTTACCATTATTTGCCTTTGAGCGCGCAGAGGGCAAATTATTTACTCCCATGGCTTATACGGTTTCATTTGCACTAATCGGCGCATTAATTTGCTCAATGACCCTCATTCCCGGGCTGGCATACACCGCACTCCATAAACCGCAAAAAATATTCCATAACCGCCCACTGATTTGGTTAACCGAGCGTTACCGCCTGTCATTGGCACGTCTACTCGCGCGCCCCGTGATTGCCTATATGATTGGGATTTTTGTGCTTCTCGCCGTTTTGCTGCTGGGCGCTACTGCAGGACGCGAATTTTTGCCCGATTTAGATGAAGGAGCATTATGGTTGCAAGTAGAGGTCCCTGCGGGCCTTTCTCTGGAAAAAGCCAATGATATGAGCAGCGAACTGCGTCGCACGTTGCTTCAATACCCTGAAATTTCTTATGTTGTAACGCAATTGGGTCGCAGTGATGAAGGGACCGATCCCTGGACACCGTCGCATATCGAGGTCCCTGTTGGCTTAAAACCATACGCACAATGGCCGGCCCATGAAACCAAAGCTCAACTGATTGCCAAACTCAATGCACAATTTGCAAAAATGCCCGGGTTTACTGTGGGAATAAGCCAACCGATTATAGATAACATCAATGATCTGATTGGCGGCGCGCACAGTCCACTTGCCTTGCGCGTGTATGGTGATGATTTAACCGAATGTCGTCGAATCGGCAATGACATTGTCCGTATTTTAAAAACAATTAGAGGAACCGCATCAGCCTCTATCTTTCAAGAGCCACCCATTCCACAGATAATGATTAACATCGATCGGGAAAAAATTGCGCGATTTGGAATTAATATCGCCGATGTAACCACACTCATCCAAACCGGCCTCGGCGGAGCCCCCGTAGCCATGGTTTATGTTGACAACCGACTCTACAATGCAACGGTCCGTTTCCCCAAAGAAAACAAAAATAGCGCGGATGCACTGGGAGATCTCTTCTTAAATAGCTCTACTGGCGCTAAAATATTACTGTCACAACTAGCCACCATCGAATACAAGACCGGTGAGAGCAATATTTCACATGAAGAAAATGAGCGCCAAATTACCGTGCGTATTGATAATCGTGGCCGCGATCTGACCTCTTACCTCAATGAGGCACAAAAACGCATCAACACCGACGTAAAATTTGATACGCACAAATTTCGTCTTCAATGGGCAGGACAATTTGAGAGCCAACAGCGCGCACAAAAACGAT
>CANISA010000128.1 GCA_947470005.1 Legionellaceae bacterium
TGAACAAGAACAACGTATCCACGATTTTTTTGTAACCCACTTCTCACATATTAAAACGATCAGTGAAAAAATTTCATAAATAAAAAACTAAGCGACCTCAATCACTAAGATTAATTTAACCACCCCCGCTTTGGCCGTCCTGTCCACCTGTAGCTGTTTGATTGAAAACGCATACTGCTGACTCACGGACGACAACCACGCCATGCTTGCATTATAGGGTACTTCCTCAAACGACAATTGAATGTCCTTCGGCCCCGCTTGCTGCAGTTGATAGGGATAATGGCGAAACGATATTGACCGTAATTGATCAGACAAAACCGTTAGCAAGTGCGGGGCATCCAAGACCTCCACCGCTTTCCCCTGGTGCGCTTGTGGGCGAACCTGTTTCATCCATGCATACGTTGCTTTTTTTTCGATGAGCTGCTGACGGCTTTCATCGACTGAACCCGCTAGTGGCGCATACAAAAGCGCATAAAATAAATAGAAAAAACAAATAACGCCACCCACAACGAGCATCGAACGATCCCGTTCGTTGAGCTGGCTCCAGAACTCATTCATTCGTGCTTTCATCCGCGAAGCTCCAAAATGGCCACAACCTGTTTCTCATGAGACGCCGCTTGCGTTTGTGTCACCTGCAGCTTCGCTTGCTTCAATCGGTGCTCAAAGGCTTCCAGCGTTGCAAAATCTTCACTCGTCAGGCTCACGAGCAGGGTTTGATTTTGAAAATGGAACTGATCAATGGTTAATCGATCGGACGCATTGTACGATGCAACCAATTGACCTAATAAATACCAAAAAGCACCCTGTTGACCCGCTGCATCCGTTTTAAGCGCTTGTTCAATACGAAATTTAGGACTAATCACGTCGGTGGAGTGAGGAAAAAAGACACGATAGATTACCGCAATTTGGGTATCAAGGACTTGATGTTCTGTGGAGAGGCGATACAAATTTAATGCATTCATCCCCAACAGACTAAACAACCAGACGCCCAGTAGAATGGCACTTGCATGATACCAGCGCACGCTCGTCTCGCGCGTCGTGTCATGCCGGAACCCACCTTGGCACACGTTAATAAACGACGCTTTCGCCAAGCGCTTTGCTATAAACAGCGTCGAGGCCCCTTCCATCGACACAAAATCAGATGACCGAACCCCAGGCGCGCTCTCGTCAAACAAAAATCCCTGTCGGTTCGACGACTGATTTAAATAAGACTGAGCCAACTCAGGGCTCAACGCCCCTTTAAACGCATCATGATGAATCAGTACAGTCGTTTCTTTGACACACACTTCACCTGGGGCCAAAGCAAACCAATCTAACGTGGCTTGATCAAAATCAAGTTCAAGTTCATCAAGAAGCCCCATCCAATCAAGCAGACGTTGTTTATCGATCACCGCAATTAAATAACTACCCTGTTGATAATGAGCCTTGTCAAACGCAAAATGAAGCTCGGTCACCGGTTGGGCCACCTGCTCTTCTAACGCATACGGAATCGCCTCCCGCGCCTTCCGCTCACCTAGCCACGGCAGATCAAACACATGAAGGCCTGCGGCAGCAGTGGGAATAACCACGATCGTCCGTGCGTTCTCTTGAAGCACTCTGATTTCATCAGGGCTACGCTTCTGGAACGGAGCCTCCACCTCATCCAATGCATCCAAACGAAGGCAACAGCACCCCTCCGCATCGAGATGCTCGATAAACAAGAAACAAGTAGCCACCTAAAATCCCTTTAAGCTCGTGCGTTTTTCCCCGCGATAGTCGCCCATCGACCTGCGAGTTGCTGAGACAACAAATAAACCACCAACGCATACTGGGGGCTGGTGTTGTAGCGCGTGATGACATAAAAATTAGGGTAAGCCAACCAATACACTTGACCTGCGTCTGTTGTCAATTCAATTAACCCGGCTTTTGCTGGGTGGTGTGGCGCGTAGCCCACAGGAGCGACACCTGCCCGAACCAAGCGTTGATATTCATAATCCGCACGCTTGCTGTTCGTGGCAAGTCCCTTGGATACCGACCCACGAAGATTAGCCGCCTGAACCACTGTTTCATTCATTTTCCATCCGTGCTGATGAAAATAGTTAGCCACGCTACCAATCACGTCTTCATCATCCTGCATAAGGTTAGACCGGCCCTTCCCGGTCGCATCAACAGCATAAAAACGGTAACTACTCGGCATGAACTGCGGCTTCCCCATCGCTCCGGCATAAGAGCCTTTGTATTCCGTCGCAGGAACACCATGTTCTCGGCACAGCAATAAATACTCTTTCAATTCTTTGGTAAAAAATTCAGATCGCTTCGGGTAGTTAAACGCCAACGTCGTCAATGCATCTAGGACACGGTAGTTTCCCTGGTTTTTTCCATAGAGCGTTTCGACTCCAATGATAGCGACAATAATATGTGCCGGAACCCCGAACTTCTGCTCAGCTTTCGCTAACGTTTCGCGATTCGCTTGCCAAAAATCAAGCCCTGCCTGCAACCGTTGAGGGGTTAAAAAAAGGGCCTTGTACACATCCCACGTCTTTTTTTCATAAGGCCGTTCCATGGACTCAATAATTTGGGGCTGAAATTGAGCCTGCCGCAACGTGGCGGTCAATTGTGTGCGATTAAATCCATGCTGTTTGGCCATGTCGTTAATAAATACTTGGACCTGTTTTTGGTGGAGCAATGCTGAATCAGCATGCAACACAAAACCACACAACAACGCACACAACACAGTGAACAACCGACGCATAACCCTTCCCAATGACCCAAAACGATAGCGAAAGTGTCTCACGTTGCAAATCAGATTGCCATGCCCACTTTCTGGACGAGGATAATTACGTTAGAATAGAGGGATTTAGCGTGGGATTTCACCGGTGAGCGAGTTAGCACAGATCCGCAATTTTTCAATTATCGCACACATTGATCATGGCAAGTCAACGTTAGCTGATCGCTTCATTCAACACTGCGGAGGATTATCCGCACGCGAAATGGGCGCACAAGTCTTAGACTCCATGGACATCGAGCGAGAGCGAGGCATCACCATCAAAGCACAAAGTGTGTCGCTCAATTACACGGCACGTGATGGTCAGGTCTACCTACTGAACTTTATTGATACCCCAGGCCATGTGGATTTTAGCTATGAAGTGTCACGCTCACTTGCCGCATGTGAAGGCGCATTGTTGGTCGTTGATGCCGCTCAAGGCGTTGAAGCCCAAACCGTTGCCGTGTGCTACACCGCCATTGATCAATCCCTTTTTGTACTGCCCGTTCTCAACAAGATTGACCTCCCACAAGCAGAGCCTGAACGCGTTATCGCTGAAATAGAAGACATCATTGGGTTAGACGCGCACGACGCCATTCGTGTCAGTGCCAAAAGTGGACTCGGTGTGCCCGAGGTACTCGAAGCCTTGGTGGCTCATATTCCTCCTCCGAAAGGGGATCGCGAAGCGCCATTGCAGGCCCTCATCATCGACTCATGGTTTGATAGTTACCTGGGCGTCGTATCCTTGGTTCGGATTTTCAATGGCGTCTTGTGTAAAGGCGACAAAATGCGAGTCATTTCCACCGGTCGCTCTTATGAAGTGGGACAAATCGGAATTTTCACGCCCAAACGTACCCCAACCGATCGCTTGCAAGCAGGCGAGGTGGGCTATGTTGTCGCCGGCATCAAAGAAATCCAAGGTGCGCCCGTGGGCGATACGCTCACCCTTGAAAAAAATCAAGCATTGACGCCACTACCAGGCTTTCAACGGGTCAAACCACAAGTGTACGCTGGTTTGTTTCCCATTCAGTCGGATGATTTTGAAGATTTTCGCGAAGCGTTAGCGAAGTTAAGTTTAAACGATGCGTCCTTGTTCTATGAACCTGAATCATCCGAAGCCTTAGGATTTGGCTTTCGCTGCGGGTTTCTTGGCATGCTACACATGGAAATCGTCCAAGAACGCCTCGAACGTGAATATAACTTAGAATTAATCTCCACCGCGCCGACCGTGATTTACCAAATCATCACGACCAAAGGCGAGACGGTCGTCATCGACAACCCATCGAAGCTCCTGCCCGTGCAACAAATCAAGCAAATGTTTGAACCCATCGTACGTGCTAATATCTTGGTGCCGCAAGATTACTTAGGCCCCATCATTAATTTATGCGTTGAGCGCCGTGGATCACAAGTCAACATGACCTACAGCGGACGACAAGTCTCCGTCACGTATGATTTACCCATGAGCGAAGTCGTGTCCGATTTCTTTGACCGCATCAAATCCGTGAGCCGCGGCTATGGCTCCCTTGATTATAATTTCTTACGCTTTCAAGAAGCAGACCTTGTAAAAATGGATGTCTTAATCAACGGCGACAGAGTCGATGCCTTAGCCACCATTGTGCATCGCAGTGCAGCACAAAATCGAGGCAAAATATTGGTTGAGAAAATGCGTGAAATTATTCCTCGACAAATGTTTGATGTGGCCATTCAAGCCACACTCGGCGCGCACGTGATTGCACGGCAAACGGTCAAAGCACTTCGAAAAAACGTCATCGCAAAATGTTACGGTGGCGATGTCTCACGCAAACGCAAATTACTAGAAAAGCAAAAAGCGGGTAAAAAGCGCATGAAGCAAGTCGGGCACGTGGAGATCCCTCAAGAGGCCTTCATGGCAGTTTTTCAAAACGATAGGAAGAAATAACCATGAATTTTGCGTTAATATTACTGATTCTCTCCGCTGTCAGCGGGTTTATCACCCTCTTGGATGTCCTGTTCTTTGCGCGTCGCCGCACCAAGACCCAGCGCATGCCAAAAATCATCGAATATTCTCGATCGTTTTTTCCGGTATTTTTTGCCGTCTTGTTGTTCCGGTCTTTTTTAATTGAACCATTCCGTATCCCATCCAGTTCATTAGAGCCGACGCTGCTGGTCGGAGATTTTGTCGCGGTCAACAAATTCGCTTACGGATTTAGGCTGCCCGTTTGGGAGAAAAAAATCATCCCAACCGCATCACCCAAAAAAGGTGAAGTAGCCGTTTTTCGCTGGCCACCCGACCCATCGTTTGATTACATCAAACGCGTCATTGGCACCCCTGGCGATACAATTTCCTATCACGACAAAAAATTAACCATCAATGGCAAGCCTGCAACGCAAACCTTTATTGAATACAGCACCGATGAAAGCTCAGGCCGCGCGGTCGCCAAATATCAAGAAAACTTAAACGGCGTGCTTCATGCGATCTACGTTCGCCCTGATATTGCAGGCACAGACTTTGAGGTGGTCGTTCCTCCTCACGCCTACTTCA
>CANISA010000129.1 GCA_947470005.1 Legionellaceae bacterium
AAAGAGTGCATCACCCCATTTCAAATTTATTTTGAGATTCAGATTAGCGCAGCCACCAGAAATTAATTCGTATGCATCAAGCTGATTATCAGGAAATGCCTGCTCGACCATGGCGGTTATCGTGTCACAAGACAGAGTAACCTGTGCATCTGTTTTTTCCCAGTTTTGCTTAAACGTCACAAAATTTTCCTCAAAAAATTACAATCCGCGTTATCAGTGACGTGCATACGATTATTAAGTTTCTCTGCTACGTAAGATTCGCAATCTCCCATCCCTGCAATATGACAATGTCTCTCAAAGAGATATCATAAAACTTGGCTGTTTTGTCGTTATCAAAGGTAATGAATGCTGGCAGACAGTGCTGTCCATGATCTTTAACGCCCGTTAACACATGCTCATGTTGTTTGATAAACCCTGGTAATTTATTTCCAACCACTATGCCGATACTTTCCAGCCCACTGGGGTACATGTGTACAGGGCGAGGCGCCGGTAATTCAATCATCGAAACGGTAAATCCATCTTCTAAGCGCAATGGTTCTTTTAAAATAAGAATTGCGACAGCGCGATCGTTAAATTGTGTTTCAACAAATTCACTACAATGTTTTTTTAATTCATCTTTCAGTCGCTCGTATTCAGATGTTGTAGCGGTGCGATAAAGCAAGTGGCTCATAGGCATACCACTGATATTAATATCAGATTGCTTCATTCGATAAAGCAAATCTGAAAAAAATGCGTTGTAATCGCCAATCAACTCTTTAATCATTATATATAAATCCTTCAGGTGTTAGCCATGCCATATAAATTTCAGTCATGTTTCAAATATATGCAACTGCTGTGATTTCTAAAATGAGTCTTGCATCCGTAATTAAATCAGTTACCCCAACAACCGTTGATGAGCACAGATGATCGCCAAAGAAGCTGGACACAATTTTTCCTATTTTATCTCCATTTTTTTGAGCATCAACAATAAATACAAACAATTGCACAACATCCTTCAGTGTTCCACCAGATGCTTTGAGAATGACCTCAAGGTTCTCCATCGTCAATCTATACTGCGCGCGGTCACAATCTTAAGTTTTGAGCACCCCAGAATCTCTGAATTTGAATTATTTTCGTGTGCATACTATAGTATGATATGACCTAGTTCTTAATGAGGAACGAACATGAAAAAAGCTACAGAGGCATCATTTGCAGACATGTTGAACTCACGACCTATATCTCAACTGTCCAATATGCTTATAGAGCAACAGACTATTGGTGTTACGGAAAAGCGTGCTCTCCTTCTACTACAGCATCCAATGATCACTCATGATACAGAGCTGCAAACCTATATTAATAGCCACAAATCACCAGACACCATAATAAGCGAATTACGTCTAGATGAGGCAAGCACTAAAGATATAAAAGAGGTCTTGGTAAAACAAATAGAAGCTCAAATAGCTGAAAATGCAGGTCTCACAAGTCAACGCCTACCTCTACAAGAAAGAAAAAAAATTGAAGCCACGCTTGAACCAGAAATGTTGGACGATGAGGAAATTAATGCTGTCGTTACTAAAATGGCTAAGTACAAAGCTGCACTTACAGTTGCAATGCCTAGTACCGAACAACAAAGATTTCTTAGAAAATTAAATGCTTGTCAAAGAGCGCTGGATGAATTAAAAAGTGACTATGTAGATGAAAAGCTATCAGGACAAAAGCCATCAAATACATAATTAGAAATCCATGGGATCATGACGCGATGACGCCATGGATTTCTAAAGGACATAATCCCTTAAAAAAATATAATCAATCATGCTTTTCTATAGACAAAACCATACTCTACTGCACGCGGTCACAATTTTAAGTTTTCATGATGCAGAAAGTGTGGTATCTTTTCGTGCATGAAAAAATGGACACATGACCCTCACAGCGGTGGCTCTAAAGTTTCGCCGAAAATACACGAAGAAATCCGCAAACAAATAGAGGCATTCGCGTGCACACGGCCTTGGTATCCAGACATTCAATTAAAAGCGCGATTTAAAGGCCAGTTTTGTTACATCGATACACTGGAGAAAAGAGACGGGGAAGACCGATTTTTTTCTTTATGCCGCTTACGATATTTAAGTGGTGGTTGGAGTCTTGCACTATTTACATGGAGCAATGAGCGTTACTCAGCCTGCATTTTTCCAAATGGACAATGGGACGGAACGATTGAAGAAGCGCTTGCAGTTTGTGATCCATTTATTTTTTAGAGGCTAAGCTACTTTTTGTAAGTTTTGACCATCATTTTGAGTTCTATGTGCCATGATTTGTTCGCAGGATTCACGGCTAACAACGAATTCAAAATCAGCAGGCAGACCGCGCAGCGTAGGCTGGTCGAAACGGCGCCCAATATTTTTTGATACTTGTTCTTCAGTAAAAAGTTGAAATTTAAGCGTTAGTAAAGAGTCAAGTTGCTTTTGATGTGTACTCCCCATCGTTTTCAAAAATGTTGAGATAGTTCCGCTAAACAGAGCAAAATTATTATAATATTTTGAATTGAGACACTCTTTTTTAGTCAGTTTCCATAATCGTTCGATCAAATTTAGGTTAGGAGAATATGGGGGCAGAAATAAGAGTTCTATTTCAAGTTTCTGAGCCAGCTCTATCACTAATCGGCATCGCTGGTATCGTGCATTATCTAAAACAATGGTGATAGGTAACGTTGTATTTTCTGCTAGTTTTCTTAACAACTCACATACCTGGATAGATGTGATATAGGAGTCGTTAGTAACCATTTCTAATGTTTTGGTTATGGCATTAAGGGCGCCCAAGACATTAAAACGCTGACGTCCAGAAGGTGTCCTGACAAAAACACGCGTTACGCACCAGAGGAAACCTAAAAAAGCACCCATAACAAAATGAGCAGCATCGACAAAATACACGGATCGTTTTCCGGCTTTAGCTTCCGCTAGTCGAGGCTGAAGTTGTTCATCATGAAATTTTTGTTGAGCCTCCATATCAACTTTTGCAGGAATGCTGCCTACTTTGCGCCATTTGATGTCCAATGTTTTTAAATATGCCCGCATTTGTGTGTTTTTTATAGTGACCCCGGTAAGATCTAGAACTTCTTTGCAAGCCTGCGTGATGGTTGAAACAGGATTTTTGTCAAAATGAGCTTTGATTGATTCATCAAAAGCTTGTAATTGGCTTATGGGTTTTCTGAAATTGAGTGCTGTAACCCACGATTCGCCTTTGCCAAGATATTGATGGACATAATCAATAATGGTTGGCTCACTTAGACCCGTGATGCTTGAGATCTGATTATTTGAAATGCCTTCTGCTCTAAGCAGCAAAACATGGGCGCGTTGCCTGATGATATGGTGTATATGATTCTGATGGAGTTTCATCAGCGATAAGCGTGTATTTGTCGGTAAATTGATCCGGAGCATCTACAATCCATTGCAAATTAAGATCGCAACATGATGATCCCAAAGACAAAGAAGTCAAGCCCTCAAAACTTAAGATTGTGCCCGCGCGCAGTATAGCCTGATTTTCAGGACTAAAATCCAATTCCTGAAATTCTTCAGGTTCATGTGGATGTGAATGATAAATTGGCGCGGCGTTCACGCCGGAAATATAAACCGGTTTACCAGACAATACCCTGATAGCTGGTACATAGGGCATATTCCATTGTGGATTATCTATCAATTTTTCTTGACTGACCGCATGAATAATTTCAAATTTACTATTCATGTATTTGGCCTAACTGGCGTAACATAGCGAGATCATCCGTTAATCGCCAATGCTCAACAATTTGATTATTGGCTATGCGTTCAATCTGCATCTGACTAACTTTTATCTTTTTGTTAGTTGGTGCCAATCCAAAAAAGTCACCCGTATGCGTTCCATACATGGTGGTATGAACGGCAACTTGCGATTCAGAAATAACCATATTTTCTATAACATAGTTCAGATCAGGAAAGGCCTTACGGATCCCGGCAACAATAGGCTTTAATCCAATAGGACCTGGCAGTGGATTGGGGGATCCAGGGCTATGATTAATGTAGTCCACAGCAATAATTTCATCGATCACATCAAGATCACCATTATTCCAAACGTCCTTAAAATATCGCGTAATGAGTCTTTCGTTAATCATTTTAAACATAGGACTGATCCTCCGGTAGCATTTTTCTTAATAATTCTGCAAGCTGTAGTTTTTCTGCATCGCTTAATGTTTGCGTCAATTTACGTTCACAAGCGGCTTGAATTTCCATCGCTTTATCTATGAGACCAAGTCCTTTTGGGGTGAGTTTGATAAATGCAGAGCGTGCATCTTCTTCCTCGATACCTTTACGTTTGGTTATGAAATCCAATTCAATCAGCCTGTTTATCAGGTTACTCATTGCCCCTGACGTCACAAGAACCTCTTCCATGATGTTCTTAACCGATATTTCTGCTTGAGGACCTTTGCGCCTGATAGTAACCAGAACAGAAAAAATATTGGGTGTCAGGCCAAGCGGCTTAAGGGATTTATCTAGTGCCACAATAACATGTGAGAAGCTACGCAATATTCTGCCGACAACAGCCTTTCCACTACAATCAATATCGGGGCGTTGAACTGTCCAATCAGAAATTATTTCGTCCACGATATCCATTGGTTTTCTACCCGTTTGTGTAAGAAGTCGAATCAAGTTGCAAACATAATAGCATTCAAAAAGACTTTTGTAAAACCTTTTTAGAATGGCATTATGTATGAGACACGCTCTTTTTTATTGAAAAAACGCATTGACCTCATTATAGGGAATGATATCGGTTGTAAAGTTTTTATATGACCCTTCAGTAAATAACTCATTGGCAATTTGTCGTATCAAGGTCAACGTTGATCGCATTGGTCCTGAACCGGTACTAACCCTCTTAACACCCAGTTTTTGTAATTCGTTCGTTGTTGGAACGCCCGGATTCGCCAGAATATTGATTGGTCCATTAATTTCCTGAGCAAGCCGAGCAATAATGTTTGGATCGCCAACTCCAGGAACAAAAATACAATCAGCGCCCGCTTCAAGATACCGATTTGCACGCACCACAACTTGAGAAAATTGATTGCTTTTATGGCATGGTTCAAATCCAGTGGACACTCGGCCTGTTTTAAGTAGCAATTTTTGAGAGCAGTCATCGACCAGCAAGCTGGTTTATGATACATAGTTTATCGTCAAAAAAAATAAGGATCATGATGATAACTGCTCACAAAAACAACCACAT
>CANISA010000130.1 GCA_947470005.1 Legionellaceae bacterium
AATCATACTTTATTCAGAAACTGAATGATTCCAGACTGAGCCACCAATAACAAGCGGACTTTGAGAAATATCGTTTTTTATTGATTAAAAATAAATCATATCATGCTGTGGTTGGCGAAACGATGACCGAGGCCTGTCCTTGAATTTAAGATGGTAGCTTCTTATTCAGAGCAGAGTGGCGCTGCCTTGTTATTACTTCCCGGCCACAAACGTGTCTTCCCTCATCCGCCCTGTCGGGCACCTTCTCCCGAAACGGGAGAAGAAAAAACCTTCAGCGATGAGCAGTGTGGATGCTGGTTAACAAAAATCCATTCATATCAAATCATTCAGATTCTTCTTTATCATTAGGTAGCCGTGGGAAGTTAAATATTTGCCTAAACATCTCTGATTGCGCCTGTTTCATTGCCTTAGCGGCCTGCAAATCCGATTGTGCCATCATGTGCTTATCTAATGACTCAAAGCTTGCACCGGCCTTTAAATAGCCGGCAGCATTTGGTAATGATTTCAGTTTTTCATAGGGTGTCATCATGCTGTGATAAGGGTAAGTTTTTTTCTCTTTGCCTTTTTTATCAATTTTTATTTCTGCAAAGTAGCAGGGGCGATGAAAATTTATATACGGCGTTAAATACTTGCGATAAAACGTATTAATTACCGGAGCCCATTTTTGAGAAATATGAACATATCCCAGGTACTTTCGAACAATCGCTCCGTTTTTTGATTCAGCCAAAGCATTGTCATTTGAATGCCTAGAGCGTGATTTTGTCATTGCAATATGCAGTTTATTCAATAAGGTGGCGACTACATTATTGATGTAGTCACTCCCATTGTCTGAATGAAAGTTAATAATGACGAACGGGAAGGCGTGAAGTAGCTCCTCAAGTACCGGCATTAAATAGCGTTCGCTTATCTTTTCAACGCTACAAACAACCTCATATTGCGTGACCTCATCAACAGCATGGATATGATACACGCCTTTTTCTTTATCCTGATCGCCCTGATGGACCGTGTCAATCCGAATGTATCCAGGCTGGCCTTCTGGATTTGGTTTTCGTCTCTCTCCTATTTGGACAGCCGATTTTTTCGTTTTAGTAAAGTGCCGGCGTTGCCGCTGATAGAAATCACCCTTACGCAAATTATAGAGATGCGAGACAGATATGCCCGCAAGGCGCTCATAGGAGGCCTCGCCATACACAAGATAGGCTCTTTCAAAAAGCTTTTTGGTTGCAGGACCACTCAGAGTCTGATGCGCTTCATCCGTTTGAGCCAGCAATAAAACGTCACTATGCGTATAACGCTTAGTAAATGCATTACGGCGAGAGCACGCACGTCCTATCCAATGTTTTTCTCGGTATTGCGCTATAAGACGCTTTAATTGTGACCTTGAGTACCCAGTCATCAACGCCAAGTATTCACATACTGGACCTTTGTCCTTCTTGCTCAATTTAAAATAATTAGTGCGCTTTAAGGTCTGAGCAATCCACTCGTAGCGCGAAGCTTTGGCTATCTGAAAAGCAAGCTTGTCAGTGCCACCCAAAAATATTTTGATAGCTGCAGGGCTATCCAGTTTGCTGTCGTTCATCGTAATCATAGTCCTTACAGTTTGGACGACATCTGCTGGAATAGCCTTTTTTCCTCTTATTCCTCGCTATTTCAGGCTCATTTGTATTGGAAAGAGCCTTTCGTTTCAGGCTCATCATGCATTGGAAGAGACTTTAATTCGCATTAATTCGCATTAATTCGCATTAATGGCTATACTTAGATAATATTAGATGAATAATCAACAGCAAATGGCAGTGAGTTTTTGACAGGGAGCCACACACCAGTGGTCCGTTGCAGTTGAAAACACAGAGAGTAAATCATGACAATAATCATGGAAACGTTATGCGCCGAACTTCACATCGATCCTGAGCATGGTGATGAACGACAATTGCACGTGCTTCAGCAATGGTGTCATGAACATATTTCTCAAGACATCAACTACCAGGGAACTGCGCAAGAAAAATACACGTGGTACATGGCATTAGCCACGCATTATAACGACTATTTTTTAGCTAAGCTCCCTGAAAATCCTGAACAAATTGACGAAAATATTCTTGCGTTTAAAAACATGAATGCAGTTCAATATGCCGCGGATCATGGGTATGATCGCTACATCATGGGGTTAACTAGGTTGCCTAATGACGTACTCAATAAACCTAATTCTGCGGGCATGACCCCGTTGCATTTAGCAGCTGTGAATGGGCATGTACATACATTACGAGCACTCATTGCTCAAGGTGCCAACCCAAACAAAACCAACAAACAGTCGCAGCTACCCATTCACAGTGCGCTCATCATAGCTGCGAGATATACAAGCACATTGATTGAAAACAAAGAGGCAATTTTTAGAGAGTTAGACACACTTACACCTGATCTTATGGCACGTAAGGATAACAGTGGTGACACGGTCCTTCATCTTATGGCCTGCGCGGCGATGGGTAGTCACGTCTTTTCGGCGCTCTGTGCGGAGCTACTCAGCCGGGACGCGCATCCGCAGCAGTATGCAAACCATCAAACACACTATCCAATCCACACGGCCATTTTAAACAATAAAATAGCGATCATTGAGTCATTGCTCAAGGTTGATGGTGTCGCTCGTTTAACGGATGCAGAAGGAAAAGTTGCGCTTCATTATGCCGCACAATACGACGCACCTCAAACGGTTCTTGAGCAGTGCATCGCCGCTACACCTGACATTAATTGCCGCGATAGATCTCGACGAACGCCCTTAATGGTGGCGGCGGAAGCGAAAAATATTTCTGCAATGGATGCTTTGATCAAACACGGTGCGGATGCAACCATGACGGATGATCGGGGTTATTCCATTCTTCAATACGCGATGAATAATCATGATGACATATTAACAACGTGGATTTTGGAAAATACTTCGTTGAGTAAACATAACCTGCCAGGATTTGGTCAGGAGAATCAGGCGCAGATTTGACTATTTTTCAAGTATAAGCGACGCCTTAAATGAACATGGACACATTAAGGAGATATCGTGCCTATTATCGACCCAATGTTGACTGCCGGGAGCCTCGTCACTGAAACACCCATAGGCTTTAGCCCTATGGTGCCTGTGGGGCAGATTACTTGGGAAAAGACGACTTCGTTTAAAGACAGTATTCAAGCCGTGTTTTTTCTCCGAGCAATAAAGAATGACATCACGCAGTTAAATCAAGTGATTGAAGGGTATAATCGTACAAATAAAATACAAGAAAAGCGGATTTTATTAGACCGAATTAGTTGGCAAATGCGCACCATTCAGGACGCTTATCCTGGCGATATCATGACTGGTTTTCAAGATTATAAAACAGAAATTCTTCATAATTTATTTGTCAATTTACAAACTCATACCGATCGTTTAAATCAATTATCACCACCCATAGAGTTGATTTTTAGAACAGAACCAACAGAATTAGATGTCTCACCAGCAGAGATGTTAGAGCGCATGTCGCCAGCGAAAGTATCTGCACTTCTGTCCCTATTATCGGCAGGAGAAAGATGTGATATTTCTCTATTAGATGAGTTGTACCCGTCAATTGATTTTGATGTGGATTTCTCCGAGTTGATGCGGTTTAATGTGTTTTTATCTTTGTATAAAGTTGCGTTTCTTGGTGGAGGGAATGCTCAGAATTTCACGGCGGTTCTGAAATCAGATCCTAGCCAGGTTTTCGTTTTAAAGGTAGAAGAGCGTTTAAATATGCCGAAGCGTGTTGAGCGCTACTTAAGAGAAACAGTGCTCCGCGACGTGCTCGCCCCCATTTACGCAGAACGGCAAGCCACGTTTATGCGTGCGGCAAAACAACCCTATTATCTTGAAAAAGAGACTACTTGTTCATTGCTTATCACCGTATTTTGTCCAGAAGGGAATCTAGAGGCCCATGCTGCAGCACAACAAAATCCGGCTGATCGTTTACGATCAGCACTTAATCTTTACACCCAAATGGGTGATGTTTTAATGAGGATGCAAATGCAAAACTGTGCATTTCCGGATATAAAAAATACAAACTGGTTGGTGGATGGTAATGATCGCCTGCAACTCGCAGACACCAAGTCATTTATCATGACGGCGCCCGATGGGACAATTAACACGGACGTGCTCAGACAAAATGGCTATGGATTTATCACGTCAGGGTATATGAATCCACCTGAAATGTACCAGAGCAAAACGTTTTCAGCGGATAAAATGCATGCTTATATGCTCGGAAAAAACGTGTACCAATACGTAACCAACTGCAATTGGGAATATCTAAAAACGCACCCCTCTCAATTTGATTTCACCGATCCAATTTTTGGTTCACCCGAGGGTGGCTTACTCAAGACGTTGATCGTGGCGATGACCGTGGATGATCCTCCTGCGATGCGTATGCCGATGTCTACGGCCTTAGCTGAGCTCCAGCAAATAAAGAATTTAATTGATCTAAAACAAATGCAATCAGTGTCCTCGCAAACGCAAGCAGACACCATGAACGCACCACCAACAATTGAGGTGACTAACCCATTCAAATCGGCACAAGCCGTGCTCAAGGAAGCACCGTCGCCTTCCATCCAGCCGCCCCTTCAACCTAATATTACGCACCGCTTTAAAGCCGAGGCAAAGGTTCGACCAGCTGAAGAATCTGCAAGTGATTCTCAGACGTATAATCCGATGCATTTCAATAAAAAATAAGTCTGTTTAAGCCGAAGGAAAAATTAATGCGTATAAATGATAATAAAATGACCTGAGTTGTAACGATTATTGTATTGAATAAGAGCCGTGGTCGGCCTTGTTCATTGTTTCGGCCACTCATCCTACCTTTCGCACCAATGTAGGATATTTTTGTAATTAGAAAAGTTAATATCCACCCGTTCCAGATCAGGTGGCAAACCATAAATTGATATAGGCGCGGTTTTTTGGACATAAAAAGGTTCTGAGTATTTTCCAATTTAAGAATGAGCCTGAAATAGTGTAGATGTCGTAGTTAATGGTATTGATGTTTTGCTCTTTCTGCCTTGTTTAAAATAAAGGCATTATTGTTATTGTAGTCTATGTTAAGCGGATGTGGGTGAAGTGTGGTCAAGGCTGTGGGCGATAATGTTGGAAACGTTTTTTTGTTTTCAATATTTCGTCCATCGCTTTGTCCACACGTTCCGAAGGATCATCCACATCCCTCATTAGCGAGGGGTTTC
>CANISA010000131.1 GCA_947470005.1 Legionellaceae bacterium
AAGCCGTGCCCACCTTGGTTTAGTGGCCACGCTATGCTTTGTTCACCCTGTATTTTTTAAACATACCAAGGCAATTCCGGTAGACCCGTTTTATTTATCCATTAGAGAAAAGCGATCAAAGCTTGTCCTGCTTGAACAGGGAGTTCATAATCATTATTATTTAATAGATCTATAACTTATAGTTACTATTAGGTATACGTTTTCTGTTAGCAACCATTGGAAAGATATATTTATCAATAGGTTACGTTGTATTTACTCTGTTGGTTGGTTAAGCGATTTCCTCTGAGTAAACAATGATAAGTGGGACTGAATAAATTTACCCACACTTTTTTTCCTTGTTATTGGCTTGCTTATTCACAGCTTGTGAGGTTCTTTTTAGGTTATTTATTGCCTCATGAAGCATGTGGGCGTTAGAGGAGTTTGTTGTGGTTTCAACTGTTTGGCAGAAGTGTTTAGGGGTTTTAGAGAGTGAATTTCCTCCTCAACAATTTAATACGTGGTTACGACCTTTACAAGCTGAGCCCGATTCAGAGGGACGTACCCTTGTTTTATTGGCGCCTAATCGGTTTGTTGTCGATTGGGTGAAAAAATATTTTTACACGCGTATTCATGAATTGGTTGGGCAATTCAGCGACGGCTCTATTAGTATGGTCAGCATTGAAATCGGCAGTAAGGTTGTTCAACCGGTGCTTGATGCAGCGCGAACGGTGGTTCCCATGCAGATTGCTTCATCAAACGCTGCGTCCACTAAAAAAACAGCCGATCATTACAAAAATAGTTACCTTAACAAAAAATTCGTATTTGATAGTTTTGTGGAAGGGAAATCAAATCAACTCCCACGGGCTGCAGCGATTCAGGTGGCAGAGAGTCCGGGTGAAGCCTACAATCCGTTGTTTATTTATGGGGGAGTCGGGCTAGGTAAAACCCATTTGATGCATGCGGTAGGTAATGAAATATTAAAAAACAACCCTGAGGCCAAGGTTCTTTATCTTCACTCGGAGCGTTTCGTGGCGGATATGGTCAAAGCGCTGCAAACAAACACGATCAATGAATTCAAACGTTTTTATCGTTCATTGAATGCTCTCCTGATCGATGATATTCAATTTTTTGCAGGAAAAGATCGTTCTCAAGAAGAATTCTTCCATACATTCAATGCGTTATTAGAAGGCCAGCAGCAAATTATTTTAACCAGTGATCGTTACCCTAAAGAAATTGAAGGAGTTGAAGAGCGCCTTAAGTCACGATTTGGTTGGGGGCTTACGGTTGCTGTTGAGCCTCCGGAGTTGGAAACGCGCGTGGCTATTTTGATGAGTAAAGCGGAAGCGTCAAACATTGAATTACCCTATGAAGTTGCCTTTTTTATTGCAAAACGGATACGCTCGAATGTTCGAGAGCTAGAAGGTGCGTTACGACGCGTGATTGCAAATGCTCATTTTACAGGCAAATCAATCACCATTGAATTTGTTAATGATGCGTTACGTGATTTACTTGCCTTGCAGGATAAGTTGGTGACGCTCGATAATATTCAAAAAACGGTGGCTGAATATTACAAAGTGAAAGTGGCCGATATATTATCAAAACGGCGTAGTCGGTCCATTGCAAGACCGAGGCAAATGGCCATGGCTTTAGCTAAAGAATTAACCAATCATAGTTTGCCTGAAATTGGTGATCATTTTGGTGGCCGTGATCACACCACCGTCATTCATGCGTGTCGTAAGGTGAAAGAGTTGATTAATGAAGCCGGTGAATTTGCAGAGGATTATAAAAACCTCATGCGTATATTATCCTCCTGATTGAGGTCTGTTCATGTTTGAATTAACCATACTAAGGCAAGATTTGCTCGCGCCCTTGCTTACCGTTGCAGGTGCTGTGGGCAAAAAGCAATCCAGCACCTTGTTATCTCATGTGCTGTTAACCTTGACGAACAATCAGTTGATGCTGACTGCAACCGATCTTGAAATTGCAATTACCGCACGTATCCCTTGTTGTTCAAACCAACAACAAGGTGCGATCACTGTGCCTGCGAAGAAGATGGTTGATATTATTCGCTCATTGGAAGAGGATGCTAACCCCTGCCTTTTATTTAATGACGGGGCTGTTTCTATCCGAGAAGGACGAAGTCTCTTTAAGCTTGCTACGTTACCGGCAGAAGACTATCCCCATGCACAAGATGAAATAAGTGACCTTGAATTAACTGTGCCGACGGCAGCGCTGACACGACTCCTTCAATCCACACACTTTGCTTTGTCTCAACAGGATGTTCGTGTTTTTTTAAATTGTTTACTTCTTGATATTGAGCCTGGTGGAATCACTGCTGTGGGTACGGATGGCCATCGTATGGCCATTGCTCGGTTGCCATTAAGTTTAGCAAGCCCCCCTCACCGTCTGTTGATTCCTCGAAAAGGGATCCAAGAAATGTTACGGTTGATTCATACCCTACCGGATGAACAAATAACGCTGTCTGCTGGTAAAAACCATGTGAAGTTGGTTACGAACCAATATACTTTTTCTTCTAAGTTGGTTGAAGCGCGATTTCCTATGTATGCAAAAGCCATCCCTCGCGCGCAAGATAAACTGATTTCCATTGATAGAGACACATTAAAACGTGTCCTGTCGCGAATTATTATTCTCGCACACGAAAAATCGCGGGCAATCATGTTGCATATTCAACCCGGATTAATCACCTTGGTGGCCAATAATCAAGAAAAAGAAGAAGCCATTGAGTCATTAGAGGCTGAAACAGAAGGCGACGAACTGAAAATTGGGGTGAACGCATCGTATTTGCTTGATGTGTTGAATTATCTGGATGAGGGATTGATTCGTTTGTCTTTTTCCACCACAGACAGCAGTATTTTGGTTGAGTCACTGAGCGATAATAACTACCAATACATCATCATGCCCATGAAGTTATGAGGTATCTTACCCGGTACGTCATCCTGAGCTTTAGCGAAGGATCTCCGAAATGTGGCACACTGCAATTCCATGGCGATCCTTCAAGCAGCTACGCCGCTTTCAGGATGACGTGCTGGGGAGATACGTTATGAGTATTATTCGGCTGGATATTCACCACGTCAGGCCAATATCTTCTGCGCGTTTGATGCTACATCCTCGATGTAATGTCTTTTATGGTTCGAATGGGAGCGGGAAAACATCGCTGCTTGAGGCGGTTTATCTCCTTGGGAGTGGACACTCCTTTCGTACGCGTGACCTGGGCGCACTGGTTTCACAGGGGCAAGAATCCCTCACGGTGTTTGCTCGCATGGACACAGACGATGTCATGAGTATTCAAAAGTCCAAGGAAGGGACGTTCGTTCGCCTGAATCAACGCCCGTGTTCTCGACGCAGCGAGCTGGCAGCCTTCCTACCCTGCCAAGTGTTTTATCAAGATATTTTTGAGATCATTGATGCGGGTCCGTCGGTCCGACGCAGCCTGTTGGATTGGGGATTGTTTCACGTGAAACATGAGTATCATTTGCTATGGAAAGATTATCGTCGGGTTATTAAGCAGCGTAATACGTTGTTACGGCAAAAGGCGAGTTACGCCTTGTGTGCGCCATGGGATAAACAACTCGTTGATTTAAGTGAGGCATTGGATGTGTTGCGTAAGGCGTATTGTGCTGAATGGTTTGGGGTTTTTGAAACCATGTTGCATGCGCTAACGACGCTTCCCTGCACGCTCCATTATGAAAAAGGCTGGGATAAGAAACGCACGGGGAAAGGATTGGCTGCGATATTGGTTGAGCAATTTGAGATGGATTCGCTACGCCAATATACGCATTCTGGCGCTCATCAAGCGGATATTTTATTTGATTCGGTTCAATTGAAAGCCAAGCAGTCGCTGTCTCGTGGGCAACAAAAAATATTGCTCATTGCACTGAAGCTTGCTCAAGCTCAGTTATTAGCGGTGCCCTGTGTGTATTTATTTGATGATATTACCTCGGAGTTGGATGCGGTTCACGTCGAACGGTTTTTTGGCCTGTTAGCACAGGTGAAAGGACAATTTATTTTTACAGCGATTGATCCCTCCCTGTTCTATTCGATGCTTGACGTAAACACCACGTCCTTTTTTTTGATTGATCAAGGGCAGTTCATGTCAGCCTTACGCGAATAATGCTACAATGGACCTCTCATTTTGGTAACAAGGATCCCTGATGTCTGTTGATACGAACACGTATGATTCGACCAATATCAAAGTATTAAAAGGACTTGACGCGGTCAGGAAACGGCCTGGTATGTACATTGGTGATACCGATGATGGCACAGGCTTGCATCATATGGTGTTTGAAGTGGTGGATAATGCGATTGATGAAGCATTGGCCGGTCATTGCCATGATATAAAGGTCATTATCCATGCGGGTGAGTCTATTACGGTCACCGATGATGGCCGGGGGATTCCCGTTGATATTCACCAAGAGGAAGGGCGTTCTGCGGCTGAAGTGATCATGACTATTTTGCATGCAGGCGGAAAATTTGATGATAATTCATACAAAGTGTCCGGTGGATTGCATGGGGTAGGCGTTTCCGTGGTGAATGCGCTTTCGGAAGAGTTGCATTTGACGATTTGGCGCCACGGTAAACAGCATGAGCAGCACTATCGACAAGGGGTTCCCGAGGCGCCATTGGTGGCGACCGGGGATGCCAATGCCACAGGAACGCAAGTGTGGTTTAAGCCGAGTGCGGGCACGTTTACGAACATCGAATTTCATTATGATATTTTAGCCCGGCGCTTGCGCGAGCTTTCTTTCTTAAATTCAGGGGTTCGTATTCATTTGCTAGACGAGCGAACAGATAAAAAAGAGACATTTTGTTATGAAGGAGGGATTAAAGCGTTTGTTGAGCATTTAAATCGTAATAAAACGCCGATTATTCCTCAAATTTTTTCTATGATCGCTGAAAAAGACAACATCAGTGTCGAGTTGTCTATGCAATGGAATGAGACTTATCAAGAGAGTCTGTATTGTTTCACAAATAACATTCCTCAGCGCGATGGGGGTACCCATCTGGCGGGATTTCGCTCCGGATTGACGCGTACACTCAATAATTACATTGAAAAAGAAGGGTACGCAAAAAAAGCAAAAATTGATACGACCGGGGATGATGCACGCGAAGGATTGACGGCGGTGTTGTCAGTCAAAGTTCATGACCCTAAATTTTCGTCGCAAACAAAAGATAAGCTGGTTTCTTCAGAAGTGAAGGCGG
>CANISA010000132.1 GCA_947470005.1 Legionellaceae bacterium
AGAATAAACAAAAAATATTAAAGACTGATTTTGTTGCAAGTGGCCCCAAAAGGCACGGACCGTAAAATGGGGCCAAAAGCGAAAATGCTATTTAAAGATTATTAGAGCGAGGTCAATGCAGCCATTAATGATCAAATAATAGCCAGATGCATCATAGTAGCTGGGTCAACCGAAGTTGGCTTTGAAAAGGCTTGAGCGTAGTGAGGCGAAAGTTTCACGCTACGTTCTTATGGGACGGAATTACAGCAATGTGGTCCTGTTACCTACCAATGTGTCTGTTTGAGTTTTCAGCTAATCTGAATACCAACTCAGTAGGTGGGAGGGTTCATTACATTCACGATCAACGATAATCGGTGTTCACGTCCGCAGGAATACCCATCTGATACTATACTGTGCTGTATAGACATCTTTTTCTTGCGTAAAAGGACCTCCCATGCCCGATATCAATATTAGCATTTTAGGACATATTGCGCTTGATTCCGATCTAAACGGCCGCATTGGTGTTCAGGGAAACACATTTATTAACACCATTGGCTATCTCAATCAATTTTTTGAGAGGGTAAAAAGCGATTCAAGCATCCTATCTATTGAAAACAGAGATCAATTGAGCAAACTTGCGTTGGCCATGGCGGATTTGGCGGCGCAGGAAGCCGCGATCTCAAGATTGGACTTTGCCAATGATAAGGAACTAACACGGTTCGTGGAAAAAAATGCAGAATCCATCTTGGCGCTGTCTGAAGGTGAGGCGCTTATGCTTCCTGGTGGATGGCAAAATGCCGATGGTGGGCACGCTATGATTTATCAATTTCAAAAGGGTGCAAATGGTGGCCTCATTTTTTCCATTTACAATGCAGGGGCGGGGCTTGAGCAACATGATAAACTATCAACGACAAAGACAGAGCAATACTATCCTGTTAAATCGTTTGAAATACCATCTGATGTTTCTTTTCAAGAGCTTGGCACACTGATTTCACGCCTTACCACGCCAATGCTTTTACATCCTTTACGTAAAGAGCGCGTTTATAATGCTGAAAAACTATATCGCTCCATTGATGAAAGCCTGCCATTTCTAAAGGCGAAACAAATCATGGCCACAGGTCTTATCACCACGGCAGGGCAATTATCTGGTACGTGTGCAGAACGCTCACTTCATCAAATGTTAAAACTTAATTTTGATACGATACCCAATTATCAACGGTTTATTTTAGACTTTAAAGTCTATGCGATAAGGGATTATATCAACATGCATCCTGTACCTCGTTCGTTGGGAATCGCCCATTTTATTCAACTGGCCATTGAAAATACTCTTAAGATTTTACAGGAGGAAGATGTATTTAAGCATGATCTTGATGAAAAAAATAGAATAGTAGACGAGTTAGTCGAACTAAAGATGATGGCTTTAATGCCGGCAGCCATTAAACCTCGTTCGACAGCGCACCACACTATTTCACATACCACAACCAGGGCTTATCAGCTCCAAACCAATCAACCAATGTCCTATGATGAGCCTCTTAGTAAAACATCTTCAAAATTAACACGAACAGATCCAATCACGCTTCATGATAAATCACCACTCTTATTAGACGATATTAATGCATTTATAGACCAGTGCCGATCATTTAAAGATTCAGATCCGATGTGGGTCTTTGATCAAATTGAGCAAGCGATGATTCATTTACCTATTCCATCTAAACCAATCTCGCATACCCGATCTGTGACATTATCAGACTATTACGACGATATTCCACTTTATAGTCACATTTCGGACAATAATCAATTTGAGCAAATGGCTCATCAAATTGAGGCACTACAAGCGGTATACACAGAAACTGCCAAAACACTACTGAATAAGACGCCGACCCCAAGCTTATATGTGACTCAATGCAGCTTTCTAGCGTTACGTGATTACTGTGATGTTCAACAATGTAAGCAAGATTCAGCAGGTAAAAAAGAAAATATCCGCCCGAGTTTTCATGCGGCGATAAATGAATCGTTGGGTGGGCTTTTAAGAGGGACACGCGCGTGTCCTTATATTGCAACAGGCCATCCAGAGTATGATCGTCGATGGGTGCAACTTCGTGCGCTTTATGATGATACTAAATCTGAGACAGCCATTTCGTCTTATCATAATGATTCTTCTTTTTATAGTGCGATATATAATGCTTTACTCGATACAGAACCCGAACTTAAAAGAAAATTAGAAGCTTTGTTTGAACAAAAATCAGGAAAAATTCCTCAATCTATTTTGGATATCGATAATAAAATACACGAACTACTAAAAACCCCCGATCTCTCTTATCAAGATTATGAAGCAATTAATACCTATAGGTCTGAGTGGTATGAGAAAAGAAGCAAATTGTTACAAGAAGTAACACAGCAGTTAGATAAAGCATCGCTTAATGATATTAAAGTCTATCAACAAGTCTACAATTGTATGCGTTTCTGGCACAGAGATTTTCGTGCACTATATTGTTTTCTTGAAAAAATACAGTTAAGCGAACCCATCTGTCTTGATTCGCAATTCATTAGACTGAAAGAAAAAGTTCAACAACAAATTAATTTGGAAAAATTTTACATTCATTGTTTTAGTTCATTGTTGGGGGAGTCGATAAAAGACGATACACCAGTTAGTTTAGAATTTGAGGAAAATAGGGTTGAACTCACATTTAAAACCCCAGGTTTTGATGCGTGGATCCCACGGCATGGTTATTACATGCCTTCTGAGTATAAGTTGAAACAATCCCCTGCGCATCATGCTCTGAGGGAAGATTATTCGAAAGAATCCATTTTACTTAAACGAGATCGTAAAAGCGTTGGTGATTGGGTCAAGAGAATCAATGGGTCGTTGGGCGGAACGAAATTTGAAAGCAATATCATCCAGTTATTACCCAATGACACGCAGAGTCAGTCATTCATCACTAAAAATAGTTATCTTCAGCGTCAATTTTTTCATTTACGTACCTCGCCTGCACTGCAAATCAACCTGACCTTGGATACATTTGCAATGTCGATCGATAAATTACAGGATCTTGATATACAGGCGTATGTGGAAGCTAATTTGCTTGAATCAGGTTTGTTGTTGGATTTACTGGATAAAGAAAGAAAACTTGCACCAAAAGATCAGCTCTTCTTGCCTCGGTTTGACAGATTCATTGAAAAGGGTCTCCGTCATTTTAAAACACCCCTGCAGTTGCCTAGTCAGTCCTCTCTCTTTTTTATGCGCTTGAGCTTTTCACTTAACCGATATATGGCAGAAGAGACACCCACGTTGGGCGGGGGGCGCTTAAAACAAGATACCGATAGGCTTAACGCGGCTATTAAAGTATCAGTTGATCAAGGCATACTGGCTAGTTTACATCAGTATCGTTTTTTAACGCTCATGACACGGTATGCGCTTCACGATATAGCCCCATCTGATCTTAATGAGGCTTTTGCTCAGGCATTTGAATCATACTGTTATATCCATGCGAAAAGTAATCCAGAACAACCTGATGATTTGCTCTCTCAATTTGAATTAAAGCGCACAGAGTCCTTATTTAAAGAGTGGATGGGAGGCTCTTTTAGAGGTGATATGAATGCCTGCATCATGCCGATGATAAACACACTAGGGCTTGATGCTTCGGGAGTGACGCTTACAGGTGACTACCCAGAGTATACTTTGCAAAATCATGATAAAACTTGTAAGTATCTGGTCGATGCACAGTTAGGTCTTGTGTTTCAAGATAATAAGGCGTATTCCAACGTTCCTTTGGATATTTTGCATCATCCTGTCATGCGCCAACTGGGTTTGGAGCATGAGGTGTCTTGTTTTGCGTTACCAGAGAGCCAACAATTTGAATTTTTGACCGCATCTCAACACGTACGCATGAAAAAAACAAATAAGGGGCTCTTTGTTCAAAAAAAATGGACCATTGCCGGGGTTGATGATTGGTATGAATTGCTGCCACTAACCCCGAAGCAGCAAGAACGATTTGCATTGGGAAGCACATGCGCTTCACTCACCCATCTTCCCGATGGATTAATGGATGCGAGCACAGCGGCATGGGTGAAGCACGATCAACAGGGTTCGTTTATTGCGCAAAATGGAATGCCTGTATATAGGGTGAATGCCAAAAATCAATTGGAACAGCTTGATCTTGAGGGAGACCACAATGGTCTTATTTTAAGCACGCCGTTAACTACGCATGACGCCTTAACTCAATTTGAAAATGAACATTTCTTTCAACTGAACTTGAATTCGAAAAACCCGAAAGTCGGCAAGGTGGATTTTATTCGTTACGGATTATCTCTTGAGATTGAAGATCATCTCATAAAACTACCAAACACCGCATATCATCTTGCATCGCCCAGCGCATCACCATTTAAGGCCGAAGTTGCTCAATTAACATTTGAAGATACGTTTGGTACACCTAAGATTTGCATGGTGCCTGTTCAACCATTTTATGTAAACCTGAGCCAGGACGGTATTGAAAAGGGAGACTATTATCAATTGACTCATGATACATCTAAAAATATAGATACTGAGTCTTTGAAGAAGCATTGGGAAGATCGCGCTGTGGGGTCAGGGGACCAACCGTTATGGCATCATCAACATTCAGAAACTTTTGTGACTTATAAACTAATCAACGGGGTTCCAGAGGCCAATAATTCAGCTGATGCGTTATATTTGTGTTATCTTTATCTTGCAAGTCATGAGCACGAAAAGGCTTGGGCAGTATTAAATGCATTGAGTAGAAAAGGGATTGAAGGAACACCTACAGAATTAACTTATTTGTCTTGGATTATCACCGCACTGCCAGTTCTTTTAGAGGATAAAAGTGAAGACGCACCAAGCGTTGTGATGAGAGGGGCTTTGGGTTCGTCCAAAAAAATACAAAAGATAGGGAAGGAAGCGGATGCGATACAAGACTCACCTCGTGATACGGCGTGTCAACTAAAAGCCTTGTCGCTGTATACAACGCTTTTGGAGTCGGGGAAAAAGCCTGCCTTACCTGACGCATCCACTTGTGATTTATCAACGGCCAACGGTCAATACCAATCGATGCAATTAGAAAAGACAAAGGTATTTTATGATACCTTGCCTGCGACCATTTATACGCTTTATGATCGATTGCAAAGAACGAGACGGCATGTCAGTGAAACGTTCACACTAGAAGATACAGAATGTAGAAGCCTTTTAAA
>CANISA010000133.1 GCA_947470005.1 Legionellaceae bacterium
AACTGCCATCATGACGCGTTTGGCATGTCCTGGGTATTGTTTTTTGATCGTGACCACCGCTAAGCGATATGAACATCCCTCGGGCGGCAAATAAAAATCGACAATTTCAGGAAATTGTTTTTGCAATAAGGGGATAAACACTTCATTCAATGCAAGCCCTAGAATGGCTGGTTCGTCGGGTGGACGCCCCGTGTAGGTACTGTGGTAAATCGGGTTGTCGCGATGCGTGATTCGTTCGACCGTGAATACGGGGAACGATTGTACTTCGTTATAATACCCGGTGTGATCACCAAAAGGTCCTTCGGGTGCATCAAGGCCTGGCTCAAGGTAGCCTTCAAGAATGATTTCAGCGGAAGCGGGGACATGCAGGTCATTGCCAAGGCACCGTGTCAACTGTGTTCGTTGACCGCGTAACAAGCCTGCAAAGGCATACTCAGAGAGTGAGTCTGGCACGGGCGTCACGGCCGCAAGGATGGTGGCTGGATCGGCGCCTAGCGTGACGGCGACGGGGAAACGTTCACCAGGATGTACGCGTTGCCATGCCTGGTAGTCAAGCGCGCCTCCGCGATGAGAGAGCCAACGCATGATGAGCTGATTTTTGCTGATGACTTGTTGGCGATACACGCCCATGTTTTCACGAGGCTGATCAGGGCCTTTCGTGGTGACGAGTCCCCAGGTAATTAAGGGTGCGACATCACCTGGCCAGCATGTTTGAATGGGTAATGAGGTCAGATCGACCGCTTCGTTCTCCCATACATTCATCTGGCAGGGCGCGTTGCTTACCATTTTGGGAGCCATGTTGAAGGCTTGTTTGAGTAAAGGCAATTGACTAAACGCGTCTTTGAATCCCTTCGGTGGGGAAGGTTCTTTGAGCGCGGCTAAGAGTTGACCGACTTCTCGAAGGGCTAGAATGGTTTCTTGGCCCATGCCTAAGGCAACGCGCTCAACCGTGCCAAAGAGGTTGGTGAGCACGGGAATCGTGTGATTTTTTGGGTGCGTGAAGAGTAAAGCCGGGCCGCCTGCACGAAGGACTTTATCACTCACCGCCGTCATTTCAAGGTAAGGCGATACAGGATAATTGATTCGTGTGAGCAAGCCCCGTTCTTCTAATCGGGCGATAAAATCGCGAAGATCGCCGTATTTCATGAGGTGACATACGGCGAAGGCAAGGAGGACATGATTACTCCTGGCGCTTCATCGCGTCAAAAAACTCAGCATTGGTTTTGTGGTTTTTCATGCGCTCGAGTAAAAATTCAATGGCATCAGATTCATCCATGGACTGTAAAATTTTACGCAAGATCCATGTTCGTTGAAGATCTTCTGGCGTTAACAAGAGATCTTCGCGGCGTGTGCCCGATCGGTTGATGTTAATGGCAGGGAAGACACGGCGTTCGGAAATATTGCGGCTTAAATGGATCTCCATGTTGCCGGTGCCTTTAAATTCTTCATAAATAACTTCATCCATTTTCGAGCCCGTATCAACCATCGCGGTGGCAATGATGGTCAAACTGCCTCCCTCTTCTATGTTGCGTGCGGCACCAAAAAAACGCTTAGGACGTTGTAGCGCGTTGGCATCAACCCCTCCAGTCAATACTTTTCCAGAAGAAGGGATGACGGTGTTGTAAGCCCTAGCTAATCGCGTGATGGAGTCCAGTAAAATGACGACATCGCGCTTGTGCTCAACGAGTCGTTTTGCCTTTTCAATCACCATCTCAGCCACTTGGACGTGGCGATTGGCCGGCTCATCAAAGGTACTTGCGACCACTTCGCCTTTGACCGAACGCTGCATTTCCGTCACTTCCTCAGGGCGCTCGTCAATCAATAAGACAATGAGGTAGCACTCAGGGTAATTTTTCTCGATGGAGTGAGCAATATTTTGGAGCATTAATGTTTTACCGGCTTTCGGCGGTGCGACAATCAAGCCACGCTGGCCACGACCAAAGGGTGCGCATAGATCAATGACTCGAGCCGTTAAATCTTCGGTACTGCCATTACCTTGTTCCATGATTAAACGTTTGGATGCAAACAACGGCGTAAGATTTTCAAACAAAATCTTACGTTTTGCATTTTCAGGCGTATCAAAATTAAATTGGTCGACTTTTAACAAAGCAAAATAGCGCTCGTTGTCTTTCGGTGGGCGAATCTTGCCGGAAATGGTATCGCCTGTGCGTAAACCAAAGCGTCTGATTTGGCTTGGTGAGACGTAAATATCATCAGGACCTGCCAAATAAGAGCCGTCTGATGATCGTAAAAACCCAAAGCCATCGATAATTTCAACCACACCATCGCCGTGAATATCCTCTCCTTTCAACGCATGTGCCTTGAGAATGGAGAAAATGATGTCTTGTTTACGCATGCGGGATGTGTTTTCAATGCTCATTTCTTGTGCGATTTGGATAAGTTCGGCAACGGGTAGTCGTTTAAGGTCACTAAGATTCATAGGTCTCGCTTGATGTGTTGGTTAAATGAAATGATGGTCCAAGGGTCATTTTACGGGGGGGCGCGGCGTTAGCGGCTGCCTAAACGGTATTATAGTAGCGTTTAGCTAAAAATACCAAGCATTTAGAAATTAGAGAATAACATATATTTTAAAAGACCGCTACAAAATTTATAGTTAACGCGGTGTAAATAACACGTTTGTCGTCGTGCCGTGTGGTGAGTGCGACGACAAACGTGAGTGGGTTATGAATTAATCATGTTTATCGTGATGCTTATCCATTTTTTTCTGAACCATGCTAGACAGTTTTGTTTTTTGTGTCGCTGTTAATAGTTTACTGATGTCTGCTCGTTCTGACATTCTGATTGTTAGCACAGAGCTAATGAGATTGACTTCATCTTTCACAAAGGACTTTTGTTTCGAGTCACTCACGTCGCCCATTTTGAATGCATCATTGATTTTTTGACGAAGTGCGTGCATTTCTCGGTGTATAGGCTCTATTTTTTGTTTGGCTGCGGCCCTAATTGCTTTGATTTTTGCGTGTTGTTCCGTCGTCAGATCAAGTTTTTCAACCATCTTTGCCATATGGTGTCCGTTGAACTCGCACGGCATGTGGTCCGCATAAGCCAAGGGGGCTTGACTTAACGACAGGGATAAAGCCAGAGCGGATAGCGCTATTATTTTTTTCATGATGACGTTCCTTGTGAGAGATTTCCTTTTTTGCGAAGAATAACTATAAACCACATCGCTAGATATTACCAAGGAAGACGAGGGGTATTGTTGATTTAGACAGGAATAGATCATGAGAAGGGCTCTTCAATTATGCAAGTGCGTCTTAATGGTGTAAATTAGACACAATTTTTTACTCGCTTAGAGAAAGGTTCATTATGTTAGATATTAAATTAATTTTGGAGAATACCGACGCCATTCGAGAAAGCATTCAGCAGCGGGGGGCCAAGGCCGATCTGGATGGTCTGCTGGCGCTTCATGCACAACGAAAAGCACTCATGTTAAATGTAGAGCATCAGCGAGCGGAGTCGAATCAACTTGCAAAAAAAATTCCTCACGTGCAACAAGAAGAGAAGCAAGCATTGATTGATCAAGGCCGTGCTTTAAATCAGGCTATTTCAGCGCGTGAAGAAGAGCTGCGGCAGCTTGATGCGCTTTACCAGGAGGCGTTACTGAGCATTCCGAATGTGCTGGCTGAGGATACCCCGTGGGGGGAAAGCGATGCTGAAAATGTAGTCCTTCGAACACATGGTACTCCACGTGTCTTTGACTTTGTGCCGAGTGATCACGTGGACATAGGCAAAAAATTGGACCTGATTGATTTTGATAGTGGGACCAAAGTGGCGGCGCCTAAATTTTATTTTCTTAAGAACGAAGCCGTTTTTCTTGAGTTGGCGTTAAAGTTATTTGCGATGAACGTTGCTTCGACATTTGGCTATACGCCATTAATAACGCCCGATCTTGCGAAAAAAGCGATCCTTGATGGCGCGGGTTTTTCTCCTCGAGGCGAAGAATCCAATATTTATCATGTCGAGGGGATGGATCTCAGTTTAATTGCGACCGCTGAGATTCCTGTTGGCGGCATGCATGCGGACGAGATTCTGGAGGAAAACCAATTACCGCTGAAATACGTCGCTGAGAGCCATTGTTTTCGCAGAGAAGCAGGCGCTGGCGGTCGGGAAAGTAAAGGCTTGTATCGGGTGCATCAATTTTCCAAAATTGAATTGTTTCAGATCACGAAGCCACAGGACGCACCGGCCGCGTTGGAGGAAATTTTAGCGTTAGAAGAAAGCATTTATCAGCAGCTGGGCCTGCCTTATCGTGTGGTTCGTATTTGTGCGGGTGATTTGGGGGCCGTCGCGTTTAAAAAATACGATATTGAGGCCTGGATGCCTGGGCGTGAGTCGGATGAAAAATATGGTGAAGTCACGTCGGCTTCCAATTGTACCGATTTTCAATCGCGTCGGTTAAATATTAGGTATCGTGACCAAGATAACAAAAAAATACACCCTTACACGCTCAATGGGACGGCGATCGCATTAAGCCGAACGTTGATTGCGATTCTTGAAAATTATCAACAAAAAGACGGGAGCGTCGTTATTCCTGAGGTGTTACGGGCGTACATGGGTAAAGAGAGGATTGAACGCTAGGGCGTTTTGGTGCCCCTCCCGCAAAAGGTTACAGCGACCTCTTAAGCAAGGGACATAATTCCATCGGCAAGCAATTCTGCATATCCGCTCTTGAAATCTTTAATGCCGTATGCGTCTGAAAAGTAGAGAATGCGTGTTGCAATTTTCTCAATGAAATGTCGATTATGGCTCACAAAAATGAGGGTGCCGGTGTAATGTGTTAGCGCTTTAGCTAACATATCAATCGTTTCTATGTCCATGTGGTTGGTTGGCTCATCAAGAATCAAAACGTTAGGCGATTCGAGCATGACTTTGGCCAATAACAAGCGGGCGGATTCCCCACCGCTCAGCGCTAAGATATCTTTGTCTACATTTTCTTTTGAAAAGAGGAGTTGACCTAAGGTTTTTCGAACCTGTTGCTCGGTGTGCCCTGTTGACGATTCATTCAACCAATTCCATACACTCATTGAGCGGTTAAGCAGCTCGTGGTGATCTTGCGAAAAGTAACTCAAGTGTACTTCATTGCCCCATGTCACGCTCCCTTCATCAGCGGGAATGAGGTCGATTAGCACTTTGAGCAAGGTTGAT
>CANISA010000134.1 GCA_947470005.1 Legionellaceae bacterium
ACAGGGGCTTGGCAAAATGCTCGTTGAGCAAATAACAATTTATGCAAAAAATTGTGAGACTTCCGAAATCCAGCTAAATACTTATTTTCCTGAAGCACATCAGTTTTTTGCTCATCAAGGGTTTGAGACAGTTGTCTCCATTCCAAAATGGAAATATGGCCTGACCTGTTATCTTATGAAAAAAACCATATGAGCTCGATTAATCGATCTAGAGGAGCCAATCATCTCGTTGACGATAGAAAAAAGTTTTATTACTTATGAATGGGCTACCAAATTAATTCAAGCAGCAATTGATCATGCCAGAACGTTAAACTTATCTATCTGTGTTGCCATTGTTGATTCAGTAGGTAACTTAATTGCTTTTGCTAGAATGGATGACTGTTGTTTAATTGGTATAGGCACTGCGCAGGGTAAAGCTTACACCGCAGCTAGAAGTGGTTTAAATACATGTGACTTCTTGGCATATCTCAATGAAAATGAGGTCCCACTTGCCAGCCTACAAGATGAAAAATTAATGCTCATTGCAGGCGGACTTCCTATTCTTTATCAAGATAAATTAATTGGTGGTATCGGTATTGGCGGTGGCACTGGAAAACAAGATGAAGAATGCGGGCGCATGGCGTTGCAAAGCTTGGTATTGTTTGAGCAATAAAGTTCAAGCATACTTTAAAATCATTAGCGTTAAACAGATTTGTCAAAATGAGCAAAAACAAGGCTACTCTTCATTTTATATGTGGGAAATTAGGTTCAGGTAAAACAACGCTTGCTAAAGAGATTGCAGATCAACAAAATGCAATTTTTATTAGTGAAGATATCTGGCTAAGCCAATTATTCCCTGATGCAATCAAAACGTTTGAAGATTATTTGCTGTACTCAAAACGAGTTAAAACAGTTATTTCGGCCCATGTTATTGAATTATTACAACATAGCGTATCAGTGGTTTTTGACTTTGCTGGCAACAGACCGGCTGATAGAGATTGAGTGAAATCAGTTTTTGAGAGTGCTCAAGTGACGCATCTGCTACATTACATCGTTGCATCCGATGATTTATGCAGAGCACAGTTTAAAAAACGCAACCTTAATTTACCCAAAGGATCAAAGATAATAACTGACCAAGAGTTTGATATGATAACTCAATATTTTGTTCCACCGGAACAAAACGAGGAATATTGCGTTGAGTATCATTATCGTGAAAATGATGGTGAGATTTAGATGAAATTAAAAGTCGTCCCCTCTGTGCCAGCGACAGTGAGACAAAAATAAGGTAAAACTACTTCCATGAGGGCGGTAGGGAAATCGTTAAAATGTTATCAAAAGTAAATGGTATTAATGAGTTAAATTCAAGTAACTTGCAATCGGTTGTTAGTGTCGATAATGAGCAGGTTGATGCACATAAATCAGCCGCGCCAGATCCTCAAGTTAAAGCCACAGGGACACCCAAGCGTAAATTTACCAATGCGTATAGACTGAAGATATTAACCGCTTATGATGCATGTAGTAATGCATCGGAACGTGGCGCATTATTACGTCGTGAAAGTATATATTCCTCACGTATCACAGCATGGAGAAATCAACTGGGACTGAGTGATGGTGGCAAGAAAGCCATTGCCAAGACCGCACACACCGATCATATGACGCGGGAAATTGAGCAATTAAAAAAGAAGCTGGCGCAAGCGCAGGCTGTCATTGATCTCCAAAAAAAAGTCTCGGAGTTGCTTGGGACGCACATCCTCTCACACGACAGCAGCGAGGTGAACTGATGGATATTATTTCACAAGCGGGTCAAAATAAATCCATTCCTGTTGATATGCTTTGTTCTGCGATGCATATTCCACGCGCGACTTATTACCGGCACTTGGAAAGAAATAAATATGCGCAGGATGATCAAATGCATTCGAACACACCCGTTAACGCCCTTAACGATCAAGAAAAACAAAGTGTTCTTGATTTATTGCACAGTGAACGTTTTGTTGATAAAACACCTTACGACGTCTATTACACGTTGATTGATAAGGGTGAGTACTATTGCTCTCCTCGAACGATGTACCGTATTTTAGCAGAACAGGGAGAGGCCACAGATAGGCGTATACAGCGGAACCATCGTGATGCCGTCAAGCCTGAGTTGATAGCAACACGTCCAAATGAGGTTTGGTCATGGGATATAACGAAATTGCTTGGTCCCACAAAATGGGTTTATTACCATCTGTACGTCATCATGGACATCTTCAGTCGTTATGTTGTGGGTTGGCTCATTGCTGATTGTGAGTCACAGGAACTCGCTCGTAAATTAATACAAGCGACTGCTTTGAAACAAGGCGTTCAACCTGATCAACTAACAATACATGCGGATAATGGGCCGAGTATGAAGTCCCATACTGTGGCGCAACTACTTGAGCATCTTGGGGTCGCCAAAACGCACAACCGGCCTTACACCAGCAATGACAACCCTTTTTCTGAGTCACATTTTAAAACGTTGAAATATAGACCGGAGTTCCCCGTACGATGCCAATCACTGCAACACGGCGAAGCATTTTGTCAGCAGTTTTTCCCTTGGTATAACAAAGAGCATTACCATTCAGGCATCGCTTGGTTAACGCCAGAATCCGTACATTATCAGCGAGATCAGGCTATTCTCGAGCAACGACACGCTGTTCTTATGCAGGCCTTTCTTGCTCATCCGGAGCGCTTTAATCATAAGCAACCACAACTCAAAAAACTACCGAAAGCGGTGTATATTAATCCACCACAGTCAAGTGAAACAGAAAATAAATCTGGACAATCGGAGGTGTGTCTGGCAAGCTAATTTAGCTACTTAGTTCAACACAGAATTTGTCTCATTTCCCCTGGCACGCTCCGGAGACCGTATCAACCATATATTGAGACGATGTAACGGCAGAGAAAGCGCTTTGTAGACCTATAGTCCGATCATAAAACAAGGTTGAATTAACAGACGCAGGAGATTTATATAGAGAAATAGCAGCTTCAATTTTTTGTTTCTCTTGAATATTACTTTGAAGTGCATCGGTTAACTGTACTCTTTCTTGTTCAAGTGTCATTATTTTTTGTTGTAATTGTTGACTTTCTTTTTGAGCTTCAGGCATATCACAATATGCCACATAAACCTCAACCGTTAAATATCTGCTATTCCAGTCTCCGAAAGGAGCCTCTGCTTCAATTGAACATATTGAGCGCTCGGATGGATCATTGACGTTTATTATTGCGGATGAAAACTCGTTAGAGCATTCTGAACTCCATTCAGGAGTATCCAGTACTATTTCTTGATGACCTATAGTAATTTTAGTAAATCTTCCATATGTGCGATATCTAGGTTGAGTATTATATGAATCCATCAGAGTACAACCATCCATAATGGCAGTTGATGCTACCGTTGAAGCGCCCAGTACTGCACCACCGCAATAGCTGGCTAAACCAATAAAATGACCTAGGGGATTCCATAATGTATATTTACGTGGAAAATGTTCATGACTTGGATCAGCATGAGCGTTTGTATATTCAACATCTTCTTGGTATTGTGCAGTTGTGTATCCTGACGACCAATATGATATTTTTTCTCCTGTTCTTGCTACAGATGAAGTAGTGCTGGCAGCATACGTTATTTTATTCCAGAGTGGTTTGCTAGTTAACCTAATCCTGGACACTGCTGGTGGTCTTCGGCTCTCGCCTTCGTCTATTATAACTATTTTTCTTCGAAAAGTTGAACGCTCCACTCGTCCGAAAACAACGTTGTTTTCTTGTTCTGAGGTATTTCTGAATCCACCATAAATAAAACGTGCGTGATGGTTCATCTCCCCGCTAGCAATTGTTTTAGTCCAATATGGTTTGTTTGCCGTTTCAGAGCTTGTAATGGTTTCAAGCTGTTTTTGATGGTGATCTATCTTTTTTTGTAACGCAACAAGTGACGCTTCTATGGCTGTTTTATTACTCGTAACTTCAGCAAGCTTTTCTTCTAATTTTTGGATTGTCATGTTTTTCTACAAACTCAAGATTAATGTTGTTGAATATTTTACAGTATTGGTGTTTTTAAATCAAACAACTGCGCTGGTTGTTGGTTTGATCATTTCAGTATGGATGTGGATCATTGTCTCATTATTTTTTCTTCTTCTTCCTTGCTTTCAAGGAGGCGTAAGTATGACGCAACGCCATATTCAAGCATTCAGATCTAAATTTTTAACACTTTATTAAATTATTCTGTATCATCATATAAAGCGGGTAATAATTCTGCAATTGTTCCAAATGTTAATTCGTTGGGATCATAGGATTTTTCAGGTATATCATGATCAGGAAAATTAAAACCAACGAGCGTTGAATCAATCAAACCAGAATCTTTGAGCTCCGTAATAAAATGGCAGTTCCCTCCATAACCATGAAAACAAATCATGATTCGTGAGTTTGTTCCAGAAATGGTGGATATGCATAAATCGTAATTGAACATTGTGTCTCAAAAATTGTTTGTTAATATGACTCTAAATAATATTGAGCATCTTGGCTTAAATAATAAATTTTTCTTGGCACAAGATGGACGCTAACATAAACAATCCCAGCTAAGGCAAGCTCTTTATGAAATTCCGTAGCAGATGAAATAATTCCTGCATCAAACTCCATAATCGCCTTTTTTACAGCATCTAAATTTAAAACATCGCCAATGGAGAACGGATAGATATCTGATAATTTATCAATGTCTGAAATTGCCAAGGTTAATAGGTGCTGATTTTTTGAGTAAAATAAAAGCTCGTTTTTAATCACATCGTACGTTTGTCTTACTACGCCAAAATCAGAGAGTCGAGCAGTAAACTCTTCGAAAGGACCTGGGTTTAAACAACGTTCTTTACATAATTCAGTTATTGCATGTTTTATTTCGTATAACTCTTTCATAAAAAAACTCCAGTACAATGATGCAGCACTCCTGAGGCTAAAAATCTATGGCATAAGCGCTGAGAATTCGCGATATTATGCCATAGATTGAATAGACTACGATTTAAGTAAGCTCTTTAGCCAATCTTTTGCTTTTTGGTTAATGGTTTCTTCTTTTAATGCCATATCGATAATCATTTCTTGTCTTTCTTTTTTTGTAACCGCATCATCGCCATACATCTCATCAA
>CANISA010000135.1 GCA_947470005.1 Legionellaceae bacterium
TCAATACATTGAGCAAATAATGCATACCTTCACCTTAACCCAGCAACAACCAGCAAAGAAAACCAAATAATCCAAACGCCATGACGCCGACGTAATGATAGACATAACCGCTTTGCATCACACGCGTCCTCAAAGCAAGCCATTTAACCGTTCGCGCCGTGCCATTAACAAAAAATCCATCGATCAAGCGCTGATCACCGACCCGATAAAAGAGTCGCCCCAGCGCCCGACTACCCCGCACAAACACACGGTCATTAAACGCATCAAAGCCATATTTATTCAGCAATAGACGGTAAACGCCACTCAACGTTGTTGCAAGCCGAGCCGGTAACATAGGTTCCACGATGTAAGCCACCCATGCCACGAAAATGCCACCCAAGGTCAACCAAAAAACCGGTGAACGGTAGGCATGGATCAACGCATCCCAGGGTGACGTCACCTCGTCTGCCAAGTGAGCCAATACATTGTATTGAGGCAAAACCACGAGCGAAGGCGCCAGTAAACTTGGGTTGTCAAATAACATAGGCATATACAACACATAACCCACGATCACCGAGGGGATCGCCAGCAGAACCAAGGGCAACCAAACGACCCAAGGTGATTCATGTACATGAGACAGCGTTTTAGCATCCATTCGGGGGCGACCATGGAACGTCATAAAGAACGCCCTAAAGGTATACAGCGCCGTAACCAACGCACCCAACGTCACGCACACATAGGCATAACCACTCCCTGGAATAGATGACAAGTGAGCGGCTTCAATAATGGTATCTTTTGAGTAAAATCCGGCAAACGGTGGAACGGCACAGAGCGCTAGACTACCCATCAAAAAAGTCACGTACGTAATCGGCATTTTTTTCCACAATCCGCCCATTTTTCGCATGTCTTGCTCATGATGCATGCCTAAGATAACCGAACCTGCGCCTAAAAAGAGTAACGCCTTGAAGCACGCGTGCGTTAATAAGTGAAAAATCCCTGCACTAAACGCAGACGCTCCCATCGCGACCATCATATAACCTAATTGAGACAACGTTGAATAAGCAATCACACGCTTAATGTCATTCATCACGATGGCTAAAATTCCAGTAAACAAAGCCCCCGTTGCGCCGATCACCAGCACAAAACTTAACGCGGTTTCAGACAGCTCCATCAGCGGCGATATTCGCGCCACCATGAAGACTCCCGCCGTCACCATGGTGGCGGCATGAATAAGTGCTGAAATAGGGGTCGGGCCTTCCATTGACTCAGGCAACCACACATGCAAGGGCACTTGAGCTGATTTACCCATAGCACCAACAAACAATAGAATACAAATAACCGTGATCACAGACCATGGCGTGCCCGGGAACACCGCTAGCGTTTCGTGAGTCAGCCCGGCTACACCCTTAAACACCGTTGCGTAATCCAAGCTTCCCGTGTACGCAAACAGCAAGCCGATTCCTAAGATAAAGCCAAAGTCGCCGACGCGATTCACCACAAAGGCCTTTAAACTGCCCACAATGGCCGACTCTTTTTGATACCAAAACCCAATCAACAAATATGACACGAGCCCCACGCCTTCCCAGCCAAAAAAGAGCTGAAGAAAATTATTACTCGTGACCAACATGAGCATCATGAACGTAAACAAAGAGATATAACTAAAAAACCGTTGATACCCATCATCTTCAGACATATAGCCGATGCTGTATATATGCACAAGTAATGACACAAAGGTCACAATAACCATCATGATCACCGTCAAAGGATCAATGAGGAAGCCAAGTTGAAACACATAATGAAACAGACTGCCGCCATCGGCCCAGGTGTAGAGGTTCGTGTTCAAAAAAGGCACCTTGCCGGTCAACACAAGGATTGCCACGTACACGGACAATGCAAACGATAGGCCCACGCCTGCAATCGTCACCCCATGCGCGCCACATCGACCCAGTTGTTTTCGCCCAAAGCCTGCCATCACCGCGCCCACCAGGGGGAAAAATACAATCATCAAACAACACTGCAATATACTCACGCGGTTACCCTTTTAAATGAGCCATCTTGTTGACATCAATCGTGCCTCGATTGCGATAGAGCAACAACACAATCGCTAAACCAATTGCCGCTTCAGCAGCTGCAACCGTCAAAATAAAGAAAACAAATACTTCGCCTGCATTCCCCGCGTAATAATGCGAGAACGCCACAAAATTAGTGTTTACTGCGAGCAGCATGAGCTCAACACAAACAAGCAGTACAATGACGTTTTGTCGGTTTAATAGGATCCCTGTCAAACTCAAACCAAATAAAATTGCACTCAAAACAAGGTAGTTCGTAACAGGAATCATGGTGCGTCTCCCTCTAATTTTTCTGCTTTCATCTGAAGAAGGGTCACTCTATCTTCTCGTCGCGTCATGATTTGTTTCACAATATTTTGACTTTTAGAACGAATCGGCGCGCGATGAACCAACGTGATCGCTGCAACAATCGCTACCAACAAAATAACAGCAGCCAGTTCAAAGGCAAACAGATAATCGGTATACAGCACTAACCCGAGAGCAACCGTATCTGATACGGGCGGGATCGCTTCCAGTGGCACGCTCAATGCATCAACAGCAAAGTGACCCGCAGGCAACGCGGTTAACAATAAGCCCACCAACAGCGCCACCAACATCAGACCAAATGGCAAATAACGGAGTTTGTGAGCAGCCATCGTCTCTTGGTCGATATTAATCATCATAATCACAAACAAAAACAGCGTCATCACTGCACCTACGTAAACCAACACGAGGATCAACGCCAAAAACTCTGCTTGCACCAGCATCCACAACACCGAGCTTGTAAAGAAAGCCAGGACCAAAAATAACACACAACGAATCGGGTTATTTTGAGCAACAACCATCAGTGCGGAAAAAATAGTCAATCCCGCAAACACATAGAAAATAACGAGCAGTAACATGTCATGCATCATGGGACCCCATCAACGGTATTTTTCATCGGCTTGTCTATCCGCGGCGAGCCGTGCTTCCATGTGGTCGCCCACAGCCAGCAACTTCTCTTTGGTCATGATATTTTGTCCACGCTCACGCATATGGTAATGCTGGATCGGCGTCACCACGATGGAGTCGACGGGGCATGACTCTTCGCACAGACCACAATTGATGCATTTAAACATATCGATATCATAACGCGTTGTTCGACGTGAACCATCGTCACGTGGCTCAGATTCAATGGTGATGGCAAGTGCCGGACAAACGGCTTCACACAATTTACAGGCAATGCAACGCTCTTCGCCATTCGGATAGCGCCGAAGCGCCAATAACCCACGAAATCGAGGTGAAATCGGCGTTTGCTCTTCTGGAAATTGAATCGTAATTTTTTTCTTAAAAAAATACTTTCCCGTCAACCTTAAACCGGCGAGCAGGTCCAGCAAGAGAAAGCTTCGGAAATAATGCTGAATGATTCGATACATTTTTTTCATTGAATGGCTCATTTGATTCATCAAAACCACGGCTTTATGTGGGCCACAACCATCACTGCTGTCACAACAACCCAGACGATAGTCACCGGGATCAACACTTTCCAACCGAGACGCATGAGTTGATCATAGCGATACCGAGGAAACGTAGCTCGGATCCACAAATACACAAAAAGAAAAAAGAATGCTTTAGTCAACAACCACACAAACCCTGGCACAAAGAAAAAGAGCTCGTTTAACGCTGGAATTCCCTCAAATGGGGACAACCATCCACCCAGAAACAACAAGCTTAACATCATCGAAATCAAGATCATGCTCGCATATTCTGCAAGAAAAAAGAGCGCAAATCCAATGCCTGAGTATTCGACATGGAAACCCGCTACAATCTCTGATTCTCCTTCAGCAATATCAAACGGAGCACGATTGGTCTCCGCAATGCCCGCTATCCAAAAAACCATAAACAGCGGCAACAACGGCACACACCACCAATGCCAAATTCCACCCTGCTGCGTCAACACAACGTCGGAAATATTCATGCTGCCAGCCGCCAACAGAACGCCAACCAATGAAAAGCCCATGGCTATTTCATAAGATACCGTTTGAGCCGCACTGCGCAAAGCCCCCAACATGGCATACTTCGAGTTCGATGCCCAGCCGGCAATAAGGATGCCATACACCCCTAACGAACTCATAGCAAAAAGATACAAAACACCCGCATTGATGTTCGCCAACATGATCCCCTCTTGAAAAGGAATCACCGCCCACCCCGCTAGCGCCGGGGTTAAAGCAAATAACGGTGCAATCACAAACAGGTATTTATTGGATCGTGTTGGGATAATCACTTCTTTTGAAATCAGTTTAATCAGATCCGCAATTGGTTGCAGTAAGCCCAGAAATCCCACCCGATTCGGGCCAATTCGGACTTGAATATATCCAATCACCTTACGCTCAACGTAAATCAAATAGGCCACGCTAAGCAGCAAGGGCACTACGATAACGAGAATCTTAATGATGATCCAGAGTAATAGGCTAATGTCGTGTAGCATGTGTGTACCTATCTAACACTTAATCGTTATTGCGGCAAACGCATGGCCTAAATCAACTGTTTCAGGCATTGCGTTTGCGACCCAGACCACATCCAGCGCGATGCGCTCATCGCATTTCAGCGGCAATGTTATCTCAATATGGCCTTGAGATACAGTGGCCGTTTCACCTAATTGAAGTCTCTCGGCGGTTTTAGGGTGAACGCGCACACAGGCTGTGTCCGCTGAAGCCGCCGCTTGCAATGGACCTGCATGCCGTACGATGGCATCTGAGCGATACATGGGCCATTCACCAACGCGCACGAACTGGTGCTGAATAGAGGGCAAGGATTCAGGATAGAAAAGCGCACCTTTAGGCCCGCCCGCCATTGATACCCGGGATTTGACCTCCTGAAGCACCTCATCAGTCGATGTAAAATCAAAGCCAGCCGCATGCAAAAGATTCGCCAAAACACGCAAAATTTTCCACGCAGGCCGTGCCTCTGCTGGAGGCGCTAGGGCGCCCGCAACCGTTTGCCACGTTTGATCAACATTGATGTAAGTGCCTGACGTTTCTGCGTAAA
>CANISA010000136.1 GCA_947470005.1 Legionellaceae bacterium
GACACTTCGAACTCCTTCACTGGTAAATTTTCTAAGATGGTCTATAGTTGAAATAAACCCTCTTCTAAGCAAGCGAGAATAATTATGAAAACGCCAGTCGAACAACAACAAACAATACCAAACTGCAGCCCTAGCGCTCTTCAATGGCCGAGCACCGGCGTCGGATCTCTTTGCTGGTTTAGAAGTACGGAGTCCTACCTTATCGACCACGACTCGGATGAAAACGACTCTACAGGCAGCTCGTCAAGATATAAGTGAAGGTTTCAAGCAAGACGTTCCTAAGTTGTAAAATATAACATCTCTGGCGTAAGGTTGATCCCAACGCTTAACCTTACGCTGGTTTTTAATCTAAAAATTAAGTAGCGTGTATGGAAAAGTCACGCGTCGTTATTCAACCAAGCAAAAGGATACTGCCATGTCTGAAAAACAACAACACACCGCTGAATGGACTCGGGAAACCATGTTAGGTCGATACGGAACCCTGCATCATCACAAACACGACAAACGCCACACCCTCTATCGACTTCACTGCCGCTCACACTTAGAGCAACATATGAATGGTTTGTTACAACATAAAAAAATAAATAGCGCTCAAACGGAAAAGCGTATCTTGATCCTTCAAAAAAATAGAAAACGATTGGCAAATATTACATTCCACTGATAGGATATAAATATCCACATCGGGTTTGCCACTTCCTGATTGGGAAAAAGTCAAAAAAGCCTGAGGAAACTCGGGCTTTTCCTTTAAGAGCGATCGACGTGTTGTTCAGCTCCATGGTAATGCATACCGAACGCTTCGCCCTTCGCCCACTTGATTGACTGCCTTCATCAGAAGCAAATCTTGCAAATCACGCGTTGCGGTTGCTTTCGACGTACCGGTTAGTATCATGTATTTTTTGGCACTCATCCCACCCTCTAATCCACTCACCCCGGCCTGAATCATACGTCGCACAACCTTCAATTGACGTTCATTCAACCGCTCTTCAAACAAATTAAAGTAAGCCGATGTCTTCAGGGTAAAGTTAATTTGCTCCTCAACATGCACGTGGGCCGCCAAGACCATATTGACAAAATAAGACAACCAATCGGTTATATTATTTGACTTAGACGCCTGATTCAATGCCGCATAATACGCTTTTTTATCGGCTTCAATGGCCTGAGAAAGACTTAATATCACGGGACAACCCATGCCTTGCGATAATGCTTTTTCTGCAATCGCTCGCCCAATTCGACCATTACCATCCTCAAAGGGATGAATACTTTCAAAATATAAATGAGCAATCGCAGCGCGTACAGCTGCAAACTTAATTTCCTGAGGGTTCCCTGGGGCAGTCGCATTGAACCAATGAATAAATTTTTTCATCTCACCAGGAACATCTGTCGCGGGAGGTGCTTCATAGTGCACAACCCATCGCCCATGATATCCAGAGACGACCTGCATGGGCTCTGCATCTGTTCGCCAACAAGCAATCTTGAGGTTCGGATTAAGAGACGCAGACAGTAGCATCAAGTGCCATTCGAATAATTTTTTATCCGTCATCGGTTGTTTATACGTATTGCGCACATCAAGCATCAATGCTGCAACGCCCTCTGCCCGTTTATCATAGACTCGAACAACCTCTTGATTCAAGCCAAGCTTATTTTTAATAGATGACCGAATATCAGGACGGCTGATGTATTCGCCTTCAATTTCAGAGGTTTTTACCGCCTCTTCCACCATCAGACTAATCATTGCTTCGGATTGCAGATCGTCAGCCAAATGACTGAATTTTCCATTGATCAACCCCGTTTTTTCTGCAATATAAAATAGGGTGTCATGTATGGCTGACACATCATACCGAAAATTAGGCCAATCTGATTGCTGCCAATTATATGTCTTCATGAGCCGATAATAATCGTTAATCGGCTCATGATCAAGTTTGTTTGTGAGCCGATTAGCGATTATTATCGGCTCAATCGTCATTTCTTTAGAAGAAATGACTCAGTCAATCCTTGATTTTTGACCAAAAACAAAGATAAACTACCCTGTAAAACTAACAAAAAAAACCAATAACACCCTTGATTTTCGACCATTAAAAGGTAATGTCATGAAAAGAATGGTAAATTATGATCTTGAACAATGGCGTTTATCCAGCAAGCGAAAACCACTTATCCTACGCGGTGCACGACAGGTCGGCAAAACACATGCTGTACGTGCTCTGGGTAAAAAATACCGTTATTTTTTAGAAATCAATTTTGAAAAAAAACCCGAGCTCATCTCGTTTTTCGACAAAGATCTGGATCCAAAACGCATTGTAAATACATTGATAGCATCGCTGGGTGAAACCATCATCCCTGGTGAAACGCTGTTGTTTTTTGACGAAATTCAGATGTGCCCAAAAGCCATTACAGCATTACGCTATTTTTATGAGGACATGCCCGATTTGGACGTTATTGCTGCAGGCTCTTTGTTGGATTTTGCTATTGAACAAGTCGGTGTTCCTGTGGGACGTGTTTCTTTTTGCTACGTCTACCCCCTGTCGTTTATGGAATACCTTGTTGCGACAAGGCATTCGCAATTACTGAACATCATGCTCACTCAATCCATTCATCAACCCATGGATGAGATTATTCACCAAAAACTACTTGAGTTACTCGGCGAATATACGCTGTTGGGTGGCATGCCGGAAATTATAGCCGAGTGGGTGAGTCAGCGTGATTTATCACCTTGCATCGCGTTGCAACATACAATGCTTGATACCTATCGCCAGGATTTTCCAAAATATGCACGCACCCTGCAAATCAAATATGTGGAGCAATTATTCAACGAGGTTCCGTCCATGATTTCTGAACCCTTTAAATTCAGCAAAATCAGCGGTGATTACAAAAAACGCGAACTGGAACCTGGCTTGCATCTCCTGATGAAAGCCGGCGTCATCCATCAAGTATTGCAGTGTCATGGTGCAGGAATACCACTCGGAGCCGGAGTCAACCACAAGCGATATAAATTATTATTTTTAGATGTAGGCTTAACGCAGGCCATGTTAGGTCTTGATACCCATGAATGGCTATTAAATCCCGGCAACGCATTTATCAATAAAGGCGCTTTAACAGAAGCCCTGGTCGGCCAGGAACTGCTTTGTTATGCCCCAGATTACAAAAAGTCCAGTTTATATTATTGGCACCGCGACGCTCGCGGCAGCACAGCTGAGTTGGATTATCTCATTCAATTGGGACCTCATATCATCCCCATTGAAACAAAAAGCAAACAAGGATCAAGCTTAAAAAGCCTGCATCTCTTCTTACAAGAACACGAACAGTCATCACCTTATGGCATTCGTTTCTCAACCCACAATTATTCAGTCTATGAAAAATTACATTCATACCCACTTTATGCCATCGCTGGATTGTTGACTCAGCACAATGAACATCTTAGAAAAAAATTATTATCCTTGATGGAATCGTAGGTCATGTTCATATCATTCGTTTGATCTTAAGCTTTGTCACTCAAATGATAATATTTTAACAACTTCACGACACGAATAACGCCGTCCGTTTGCCTTGCGATATAAATCACACGAGCGGCTGCGTCGGGAAAAACATCCCCCATGAGATACACCACGCGATCAGAGGTAATGACTTTGAATTGGCGAGGATCAAGACTTGAATCGGCGACAATCTGACTTCGAATTTTTGTCGTAATCCAGGCATCCTCTGCGACACTGTCTTCAACAGGACCAACCGCTAATTGATTAAACAGCCGACGAAAACCTGATTCTTTAGCGACACGTGCATACGCTTCGTCGCGCAAGGCTGATGTTCCGACATGGCCGACAAGGAGAAGATCCCCATTCAATGCCGCCAGATCAATGCTGCAATCCGCTCGCTTAAACACTTTATCTCGATAAAGCGCACGGCTTGCTTGAGCAACCAGTTGATAATCCGTCATTTTTTTCATGAGAACATGTCGATCATACAACAGATTAGCGCCCGTCCAGGCGCCACTCAAGCCAAAGCAGCCCGTGAGCAGCGCACTCATGATGGATAGACCTAGAACAAGCCCTACGCGCCGTTGCATGATTATCGTATGTACTGAAACACTTTAACAACCTTGCGCACGCCGTTCACCTGACGCGCAACATCAACCGCTAAACCAGCTTGCTCAGGTGATGCGATCCCCATCAGGTACACGACCTCATTTTCCGTGACCACGCGAATCGATCCTGATTCTAAGCCTTTCTTGGTCAATAGCTTCGCTCGAACTTCACCGGTTATCCACACGTCTTTACTCTGTTCGGTCAACAGACGTGTCTGATCCACCGTTATTTCGTTATAGACTCGATGTACCTGCGGTGTGCTTTGGGCTATTTTTTCAGCGACCACGCGTAACGACGCGATCGGAGTTTGGCCCGCTAATAACACCACTTGATTAAAGACACTAACCACCACGTGGGAATTTTGAAACCGTGGATCGGTCACAATGGTCTTATGCACCACATGAAAAATACGTGCATCACGCTCGATCATCGCCACACTTCGACGATCATACACCGCCAACCCCGTGGCAGCACCCGCGACAACCGCCACGACACACCCGTTCAGCAACGCCCCTATCAATAACAATAACAACATGTTTCGTTTCATATCTACCCCAACATTTCCCCAAACAAGGATTGATCAATCAAATCACAAAAACAATGCACAATAAATAAATGAGTCTCGCGAATGTGAGCCGAAGTCTCTCCCGGCACACGGAGCTCAATGTCTTCTGGCCCCAAATGATTCGCGAGCATTCCCCCATCACGGCCGCTTAATGCAACGACATCCATTCCGCGATCATGGGCCGCATGCACGGCGTTTAACAAACTCATGGCATTCCCTGAGGTGCTGAGCATCAACAACACGTCTCCTGCCAGCCCGAGTGCTTGAAGTTGCCGCGCGAACACTTGGTCCGAATGCCCCTCCTGCCCAAATGCCGTTAAAACAGCAGGATCTGTTGTCAACGAGATCACAGGTAAACCAGGCCGTTCGACCTCAAAATGGTTCAACATCGCCGTTGAA
>CANISA010000137.1 GCA_947470005.1 Legionellaceae bacterium
CGATGTGGAGGAAACCTGTTCGATTGCGGACTATGTTTATCTTCTCGCGGGTGGGCGTCTGATTGGGCAAGGTGAACCGCGCGTTTTAAAGGAATCGACTGAGCCACACATCAGGCAATTTATGCACGGTGAGGCCGATGGCGTTGTGCCTTTTCATTATCCGGCAAGACCTTATGCTGAGGAGTTGCTCGATGCTTAACTGGGTTGCACGCGTTGGAGAAAGCACGCTCGATGCGTTTGAGACGATTGGTCGATCCGGCCGATTTTTATTGCACGTGCTGTGTCGGAAACCTGATTTCCCTCGATTATGGCCTGACTTGTGGAGACAGCTGTATTTTGTTGGGGTGTTGTCGTGCCTTATTATTATTGTCTCAGCGCTGTTTATTGGCATGGTGGTGGGCCTTGAGGGCTACCATACGTTGGAAAAATTTGGTGCAGCAAGCCAGTTGGGGCAATTGCTTGCATTGAGTATTTCACGTGAGTTGGGGCCGGTGATGAGTGCGTTGTTGTTTGCGGGACGGGCCGGTTCCGCGCTTACTGCGGAGATTGGCTTGATGAAAGCAACCGAGCAACTGGCCAGCATGGATATGATGGGTGTTGATCCGTTGGCACGGATTATTTACCCACGCTTTTTAGCTGGAATGATCGCACTGCCGCTTTTAGCCTTGATTTTTTCAGCGGTAGCTATTTATGGCGGGTATTGTGTGGGGGTTTTGTGGTTAGGCATTGACGCCGGTAGTTTTTGGTCTAACATGCAAGCCGCATTGAATTTTCGGGCGGATGTGTTGGGTGGTGTGATCAAAAGCATCGTTTTTGCCTGTTTAGTTATTTGGGTAGCGGTTTTTCAAGGCTTTACCTGCGAACCAACAGCAGAGGGTATTAGCCAGGCAACAACGCGATCGGTGGTGTACGCGTCGTTGGCTGTGCTGGGATTTGATTTTCTACTGACCGCAGTCATGATTGGAGGCTGGTGATATGTACAAGCAGCGTCAGGTGGATATAAGCGTCGGCCTCTTTATGTTGTTCGGGCTGATCGCTTTTTTTGTGATGGTGGTGAAAGTGAGTGGGATAACTGCGTTTGCTTTCGCTAAGGGCTATCAAGTCACGGCCGATTTTGGCGACATTGGGGGATTAAAGGTGCGAGCACCGGTTAGGATTGCTGGTGTAAAAATAGGTGAGGTGACGGAGATTGCATTAAGACCAGGCCAGTTGAATGCGCGAGTCACGCTGCAGTTGCGATCAATGATACCTATCCCCTACGATGATATTTCGGCTCGCATTTTAACCGAAGGCTTGTTGGGGTCTAATTACGTGAGTATTGTGCCGGGGTTTGATAATGATAAGTCTGACCATCCGTATTTGCGTGCAGGCGATGAGATTGAAAAAACACAAGAAGCGATGGTGCTCGAAAATTTGATTGGACAACTGTTGTTTTCAATAAAAAAATAGGGGAGTTCGGACCATGAACAGAATAAAAATAATGTTGCTTAGCTTGATGGTTGCGATGACACCGGTTGTGTGGGGACAGACGTCAGCGGTTCCCATGCTTGAGCAGGCGGCGAATCAGATCATAGACACACTCAAAGCAAACCGCTCAAAGCTAAAAACAGATCATGCCGTTATTCATCAAGCGGTTGAGCGCTATTTATTGCCTCACGTGGATCTGGCGGGCATGTCACGCTCAGTGCTTGGTCGAACGTCCTGGAGTCAAGCGAGTGCTGCTGAGAAAAAAGAGTTTACCCAAGTCTTCACTCAGCTGGTGGTTCGAACGTACGCGACACCATTAGCCGAATACTCGGGTGAAACGGTGACTTTTTCACCTCAGCAAGACGCTGCATCTGCCGGTCGATTTACACGTGTAAATAGTGTGATTAAGCGGACTAACGGTCAGGTCATCCCCTTGAGTTACGCGCTTGTTTCGAAAGACGGGAGTTGGAAAGTGTATGATTTGAGCGTTGAGGGCGTCAGTTTGTTACAGAGCTTTCGCAACCAATTCAGTCAGGTGTTGCAAAAATCAAGCATGAAGGCGCTGATTTTGCAGATGCAACAACACGGGACGGCGGCGTGATCATGCAAGTATTCAAACCATCGAACGAGCTAACGTTTGATACAGTGACGTCAGATTTGAGTCTCTTGCATGCTTATTTGAAAAAAAATCCAGACCGCGTGACACGCCTCGATTTACGAGCGGTCACGTTGTGTGACAGTGCCGGCCTTGCGTTGTTGATTGAGGCGAAGCGGTTATGTAACAACCAGAAGAAAACATTAACAATCGAAGGCATGCCAAAGGCAGTTGAAGCGTTGGCCCAATTTTGTGGGGTGGATACCCTGTTGAATGAGCCATGATGGCAAAATGTGAGTGAGTCAATGGTTAGTTTAGAAGAAATAGAGCAACGTTTCACGGCATTGAGTGACGTGAGTTTGGCCCAAGCGTCAGGCGACGGGTATCATTATCAACTAACGGTCGTGTCCGATCGGTTTGTGGGTCAATCCACGGTTGCACGGCAACAATGGGTTTATGCACAGCTTAGCGATTACATCACGACGGGACGTTTGCACGCCTTGACGATGAAAACATGGACAGCGGTAGAATGGGAGAAGCAGAATGGATAAATTAGTTATTCGCGGTGGTAAACCGCTGCACGGCGACGTGGTTATTTCAGGGGCAAAAAATGCCGCTTTACCCATTCTTGCGGCTACCTTGCTAGCAACCGATCATGTCACGCTGACCAATGTGCCGAATCTTAAAGATGTGAGCACCATGATGGCGTTGCTGACTCAGCTTGGTGCACGCGTCGTGGTTGACGAGAAGAAAGACCTCCTGATTGATGCGAGCCAAGTAAACGAATTTGTCGCACCCTATGAGCTCGTGAAAACCATGCGTGCATCGATTTTAGTGCTGGGTCCGCTATTGGCGCGTTTTGGTCAAGCGGACGTGTCTTTGCCGGGGGGATGTGCGATTGGCACGCGCCCGGTGGATCTACATTTGAAAGCCCTTAAATCCATGGGTGCTGACATTGTGGTTAAAAATGGGTTCATCAACGCGCGTTGTAAGCAAGGTCGCCTGCAAGGCAAGGTCCTTGTGTTTGATACGGTGACGGTGACGGGAACGGAAAATATTTTAATGGCTGCTGTGCTTGCGGAAGGCAAAACAGTGCTTAAAAACGCCGCACGCGAACCTGAAGTCATTGACTTGGCCAATTTTTTGATCCAAATGGGGGCGAAAATTACTGGCGCGGGAACCCATACCATCGAGGTGGAAGGCGTTGAAGCATTGGCCGGAGGAAGCTACGCGGTGATGCCTGATCGCATTGAAGCGGGTACATATTTAGCCGCAGGGGCAATTACCCGAGGCCACGTGACCGTGAGGCACGTGAAGCCTGACAATTTATTATCAATGCTGTGTAAATTTGAAGAAGCGGGTGCTGCTTTGACCTTAGGTGAGGATTGGGTTACGTTGGATATGCATGGCTTGCGTCCAGAAGCCGTCGATCTATCGACTGCTCCTTATCCAGGCTTTCCTACGGATATGCAGGCACAGTTTATGGCATTGAATACGATTGCAGAGGGGGGATCCTCCGTGATCGAGACAATTTTTGAAAATCGCTTTATGCACGTGCAAGAATTACAACGCATGGGCGCTAAAATTCGGTTGAATGGAAACACGGCCATTATCACCGGCATCGATCATTTGACCGGCGCGCCCGTGATGGCGACCGATCTCCGTGCGTCTGCCAGTTTAATTTTAGCTGGGTTAGCCGCGGTTGGGGAAACGGCGGTGGAGCGTATTTATCATGTGGACCGTGGGTATGAGCGTATTGAAGAGAAACTATCGTTGTTGGGAGCTGAGATCAAGCGGTGCGTTGACTAATGGTCACACGCGATGCATTAGTCGCCTACCTGGATGCATATTTAAGCGTCGGCAAGTTTCAGGATTATGCACCGAATGGTCTGCAAGTCGAAGGCCGCGAGGCGATTACTCGTATTTGCACGGCCGTGACCGCCTCAGAGGCGGCGATACAAGAAGCCTGTTTTAGGGAAGCCGATGCGTTGTTGGTTCATCACGGCTATTTTTGGCGCGGTGAAGATCCGGTTATTTGTGGGATGAAGCGGCGTCGACTAGGGCTTTTGATGGTGAACGATCTCAGTTTGTTTGCCTATCACCTGCCCCTGGATTGCCATCCTGAGTTAGGGAACAACGCGAGGCTTGCAAACATGCTCGGCGTGGTGGACGTTCAAACCCACACCCAAGGAAAAACGCCCGATCTACTGTGGTCTGGCAAACGACCAACGCCTCTTATGGCGAATGAGTTATCTGATTTATTAAACCAGCAATTGCAGCGTATGCCACTTCATGTAGCGGGCACAGATAGGCCGATTGAGCGTTTGGCGTGGTGCAGTGGTGGCGCTCAAGACTTCATTGAAGACGCAGCCAAGCTGGGCGTGGATGCATACTTAAGTGGCGAAATATCAGAACGCACATACTATCAAGCGAAAGAGTTGAATATTCACTATTTCTCCTGCGGCCATCATGCCACGGAGCGCGGTGGGATTCAGGCTTTAGGCGAGCACCTTCATACGCGTTTTGGGCTTCAACATTTGTTTATTGACAGTGAGAATCCGGTTTGATTGGTTATTTTAGTAACTATTCATCAAGAAAACACGCAGATACCTTAACTTCATGACGTTAAGACGTTGATCCGTTGATGAATATATGCCTGAACCTCTCCCCAGCTTACGTTGATGCGGGTTGTTTGAGTCGTAACAAACCCGGAACAACATAAGGGTTTACTGAGTGTAATCACGGTGGTTAAATGAGGCATGGCTTCTAGTTGTTGATTTAATTTCTCCCACGTTTCACCAAAGTACGCGGTTGAATTAATAAAAATAAGCGTTGCATCGTTCATGGGTACGTGTAAAAAATTCGCGTGAATCAAATCAATGAGGGTTTCCCTGTGGCAATAATCGGGGTGTTGCTCCAGTCGTTGTTTTTGACGTACGGCCGTATCATGCAAGGTGGAAAAAC
>CANISA010000138.1 GCA_947470005.1 Legionellaceae bacterium
AATTTATTGCGCGAAGGATTGGATATGCCGGAGGTCTCGCTGGTGGCCATCTTGGATGCTGATAAAGAGGGCTTTTTGCGATCAGAGCGTTCACTGATTCAAACCATTGGCAGGGCTGCCCGCCATGTGAATGGGCGAGCCATCTTGTATGCAGACCGAGTGACGGGCTCCATGCAACGGGCCCTGGATGAAACAGATCGTCGGCGTGATAAGCAGCGTGCGTATAATGAAAAACATGGCATCACGCCCGTTGGGATTAGTAAATCGGTGATGGATATTCTTGAAGGTTCACGCTTGGGCGATCGAAAAAAACAGCCAAAACAAGCCACGCCAGAGGAGCGCTTATTATCTCCCCAGGCATTAGCGAAACGCATTGTGGCGTTGGAAAAAGAAATGAATGCATACGCCAAAAACATGGCGTTTGAAGAAGCAGCGGTGACGCGTGATCGTCTGTTAGCTCTCAAAGCGCAATTGAGGACCTAATATGTCGTTACATAGAATACCCGATGAAACGTGGTCCATGCCTCAATTAATCCGTGCGTTCGAGGCGCTGACGGAGCAGGCGTCTTCGTCTAACCGATTGAGTATCGAAGAGAAAAAATTAATTATTATTCACGCTGTCGAGAATACAATTAAACGAGAAATGCCGTTGCTGTACGCTCAAAAAAGAGCAGAAGAAAAACAAGTGGATGACACGAATAAATTAATCACACAAAAAATAGCGTACTATTTTTTATTGATTTTTGGATTTTTTGACAATGCTGCAACGAGTTATTTTTTTGGGTCAACGTTATTTGCTTTGATTCCTGCGATTTCCGATCCGGTACTCATGATTACATCGATCGGTTATACCGTTCTTGAGGCAATGTTATTTTATGCATTTGACGTGTCATTATTAAACGATGTGATGGGTGTTGCTTATACCAAGACACCGTTAATTCGCCTGATTGAGACGTATTCTCAACAATTGAAACGGGCCATTGCGATGAATCAATACGTGTCATCTATTCCTATGCTCACCCTAGACAACATCTTGCATGCGCATTTTGTGCAATTTACTCGCCTATTAAACCATGATCTACGTATCAAATACGATGACATGGGTACGAGCAATGAGTCTGCCTTTAAAAAAGCAGTAAAAGTCGGTATGGTTGCTTTTGGCGCGATATCCAGTGTCGCGGGAAGTTTTTTTATGGCCACGGCCTTTATGGCAGAATCATTTGTGGCTACACCGGCTGGTATGATTCTGATTGCACTAACGGTGATCACCGGCCTTGGTTTTCATTACGCCATGGACATGACAGGAATGTCTCGCATCGTAAATCCAGAGGATGACAAGCAAGAAGCTCTCAAGAAAGAATGGAGCTTATTTCTTGAGGAGTATCCTGATTCACTGCAGGTGACTCAATCAATAAAACAACGCTTTGAGAAGAAGCAAACACAGGATGCCTCTACACAAACGGATTCAATGAATATGCCACTGCATCAACACGGGCATTCATTTTTTACACCAGCAGCGTCTACTCCAGAGGGTATAGCTGAAGATATGTCGCTTACGTTTGGCATCTAGGGTTATTTTTTATTTTTTGCATCTGGCTCATGCCAATTAATAGAATAAAGATCTTTACGCCTATCTTTAAGATTAATGACAGAGCCTGTATTACGCGCGGTAATCAATGTCTTAATGTTTAAATCCGCAAACGCGATTGTTTCCACATTCGGTGAGGTGTCCGCTGCAATGCCGTCACGTGCAAAGGGAAAGTCACATGGGGTTAAAATACAGCTTTGTGCGTATTGCACGTTCATATTATTTACGCCTGGTAAGTTACCTACGTTGCCTGCTATCACGACGTAACATTGATTTTCCACCGCGCGCGCTTGAGCGCAATAGCGTACGCGCAAATAACCTAAGCGTTGGTCGGTACAAAATGGCACAAAAAGAATGTAGATGCCTTGATCGATAAGATGGCGTGCTAATTCAGGAAACTCACTGTCATAGCAAATTAAGACGCCGATAGGACCACAGTCAGTCATAATTTTATCGACTCTAGAGCCACCCTGCATATTCCAGACGCTGCGCTCGTCTGGTGTCGGATGAATTTTTGCCTGAGTATGAATGGATCCATCACGTAAAAAAATGTAAGAAATATTTTGCAGCTGATCGCCTTCCTTCGTTGCTGTCGATCCGCCAACGATGTTAATGTTATATTGTATTGCAAATTCGGCCATCATTTCTTTATATCGCTCGGTATACTTTGCCAGTTCTTCAATGGCTTTATCAGGCGTAAGAGGCTTATTATTAATAGATAATAATTGCATGGTGAAGGATTCGGGAAATAACACAAAATCCGATCGGTATTCAGAAACCACACGAATAAAATATTCAACATGCGTCGAAAATTCTTCGAATGATTGTATTCTTCGTTGTTCGTATTGAACCGCTGCGACGCGTACATGATCAAAATCTAAATAGTGATGTCTACGTCGATGTATCTTGGTTCCGTAGGACTCATGTTCTGATAAAATTTCAGGGTTATGCCAAATTAAGTGTGTGGCATACCCCATGGATTTTTTATCGTCAGGTAAATAATTTTTTAAGATGCCCATCACTTCGAAACCATTGTGTAGCTGAAAGAGTAGGGTATGGTCGTGTAGCTTTTCTGTTTGCACCATTTCAACGTATTTTTCAGGTGTTTTGACTTGTTTTTTTTCCTCAGCAAAATGTGGCATGCGGCCACCTGTTATAATGCCCTTTAGATGCAAGCGAATACACAGTTCTTTTCGTTCATTGTAGATGCGATGCCCGATGTGATGATCCCAGTAAGAATTATCTACACATGTTTCCACGCCATATAAAAAATCACCTTCGGGATCATGCGTCGTTAAGTACCCTTTTCCAGTAATCTCATCCCATGAATGCTGTTTGAGTGCGAGTGCGCTTGAAATTCTAAGGCAGGCAGAATAACCAACGATTTGATTATCAAACAGGGCAATAAATTGACCTTCAGGATAGCGCTTAATTTGGCTCTTGATGCAGTCTAAGCTCCATTCAAGCATATCCGGGTAAATTTTTTCGACTAATGCGCTGATTTGACTCGCATGCTCTAGCGTTGGATTACGAATAACTAATCGAGCTTTTTTACTATTGGAAGAGGTCATGATATCAATGTCCTATCGTTAAATAACACCAGCACAGCATGTCTTTTTTTAACTATAGACTACGATTGATCAATTAACATGATGAGCTCATAACCAATAAACAAAGATAAACAAAAATAACCATACGACATCGACAAAATGCCAATACCAAGCGACCCCTTCAAAGGCGAAATGACGCTCCGGTGTGAAGTGACCGCGCAGGGTACGACCCAAAATAACGATCAACATGATGGTTCCTATCGTCACGTGTAATCCGTGGAAGCCGGTTAACATAAAAAAAGTGGTTCCATAAATGCCGGCATTTAGCGTGAGGTTTAGTTCGGTGTACGCCTCGTGATACTCATAAGCTTGTAAACAGAGAAAACTTGCTCCGAGCAGGATGGTACAGAATAAGCCTACGTTGAGCTGCGTTCTTTTATTGAGCTTCAATGCCCAGTGTGCCCAGGTGATGGTGACACCAGAGCTTAATAAAATAAAGGTGTTAATGGCGGCGAGACCCCATGCTCCCATGGCTTCATACGCCCCAACGAACGTGCTGTTATTGGGATTTTTAAGCAGTGGCCAGGTGGCTTGAAAATCGGGCCATAGCGTGGTGTGGGTGGCGGGATGAAGGGGTAAATCACCGCCCAGCATCGGGATACTCCAATAACGAGAAAAGAACAACGCGCCAAAAAAAGCCCCGAAAAAACAGACTTCAGAAAAAATAAACCAGCACATGCCCCAACGAAACGAGCGATCCACTTGGAGATCAAAACGTCCCTTTTGATTTTCATAGATAACTTGCCCAAACCAGCCAACCATCATGAACACAATAATACAGAGACCGAGGGTAAAAAGATAAGGGCCATACCAATCAACGTGTAGCCAAGAGGCGGCCCCGACGAGTGTGGTGGCCAAGCCTATTGTGCCCACCAAAGGCCAATGGCTTGGTTTGGGTACATAGTAGGTGCCGGGTGATCCCATGGTCTATTTTCCTTGGTTTTGGACGCGTTCTGTGACGTCGAATAAAGTGTAGGCCAGGGTCAGTGTTTTCACCTGGGGCGGTAAATCGGTGTCTAAATGAAAAAGCAAGGGCATGTCCATCGCTTCATGGCCATTGAGGGTTTGCTGTGTAAAACAAAAGCATTCAGTTTTTTTTATATATTTTGCGGCGATCCCTGGGGTCACGCTGGGGATCGCTTGCACGGTCATGCGGTGATTGGTCTGATTCTCCGCGTAAAAGGCAAGTTTCGCTATTTCCCCTGGATGTACCCTTAAGGTGCGTGTTTTAGGGTAAAAGAGCCAGGGTATTCCACTGTTGTTCGTGGCCACAAATTCGACGAGGACCTCTCGTTCACGTGCGATGGGTGCGGTTGTTGGATCATAGGCAATGGCTTGTTTATTTGTTTTACCATTGATCCCAAGCGTTTGACACAAGCTGTTATAGATAGGCACCAATGCAAAGGCAAACCCAAACATACCCAACACAACCAGAGCCAGGATGAGAACGAGTTTAACATGCGTCTTTCCCTTCATGCGCATGCCTTAAAGAATGACGGGTGGTGTTGTAAAACTATGGTACGGCGGAGGAGAGGGAAGTGTCCACTCCAAACCATGCGCACCTTCCCAAACCTGCGCTGTTGCTTTTTGACCGTGACGGATGGTGCGAATCACATTGTATAAAAAGAGCAGTTGGGAAAACCCAAAAATAAAGGCACCAATGGAAGAAATCATATTGAAATTAGTGAATTGCAACGCGTAATCAGGGATCCGGCGAGGCATACCCGCCAGTCCAAGAAAATGCATGGGGAAAAATGCAATATTAACGGAAATGGTCGATAACCAAAAATGCCATTGTCCCATGCAC
>CANISA010000139.1 GCA_947470005.1 Legionellaceae bacterium
AAAATCCGTGATTCTGGCGTACTGTCTTTAATCGCTTGGTACTGTGATTCGGTGAGTTTTAAATGTTCAATATACGTATCGCGATCGGCCAATGAATTGGGAAACACAATCATCGTGGCTAAATTATCAAGCACCACATGGCGGATAGCCGAGGTCGTCACGGTTTTTGGTGATTGCGTCATAAAAATAAAATGGCCATTCTTTTTGCGGATCGTGGGCAACCATTCTTTGAGGCATTTCTCCCAAAAAGGTGAAGCAAACAATTGCCACGCTTCATCAATCACAAACGATGTTAATCGACCGTCCAAGCATTGGCGCATGCGATGCACAAGGTATAAATACACAGGCGCGGCGATGCTGGGCGATACACTATCCATCAAGTACGTCACATCAAATCCAACTTTATCAAAGTCAAAACTCAACGCATCGTCTTCATTATCAAACAGCCAATGAAACTCGCCGTTTACTCTGTCGTTGTTACATTTTAACCATTGCCTTAAATGCGGCCAACGAGGAAAATCAATCGGTAAAAATTGACTCACATGGCTCAATGTTCGATATTCCGGTGAGAGCTGTTCAAATGCATAATCAATGCAGTCGTTAATGATTTCGGCAATACTGCTTGGAATACTCGATTCAGTGTCTTCTTGAATTAATGTGCCAAACCAGCTTTTTAGAAAAGAACGGTTATCAGGCGTGTCAGGTAGCTTTAACGGATTCATGACCACCGGATTGGTGGGTGAAATTTTGGTATACCGACTATTACCACAAGCTAAAATGTAGATTTTTGACGATTCATCCCTATCAATAAAGAAGCTTCTGCCGCCAAATCGACCCATTTGAGCATCAAGAAAATTCACCAACGTTGTTTTACCTGCGTTATTTCCGCCAAAAACAGCTGCATGCCCTTTAGACGGATTGGTTTTAGATCCTTTGCTGTGGTAATTAAAAAATACCGGGGTTTTGGATGGGGTTTCCAATAGCGTTACGGCACTGCCTAAAAAATTCTCATTTACAAAACCTGCTTGCGTGTTATGTAGCGGGCAAAAATCCACGAAATTTTGTGATGTGATGAGTGACGCACGCGCGATTAAATGATGATTACAGGGTATTTGGCTCCAGAAGGCAGGCTCAATACCGAGGGATTCTTTAACTGCAACAATCGCGCTACTCGCATAACGCTTGGTAGCCTCCAGAATGGCATATTCTAACGCGGCTTTTGAGGGAGCCATTAACATCAACGTGTGATGGTGTGCGCCCAATAACGTGGATTCACTTGCAACCCCATCTTCCAAGTCACTCAAAGAATCAATTTGGCTCAGCGCTTTGTCTTCTGCACTGACCAACTTCGAGCGTCGTTGCATAATCGTTTTAAGGCTCGCTTCACGACCAATGGGTGCAAAGGTATGGGTTGCAATAAATTCGCAATCGAGCGATAACAGCGTATCGAGTAAAATACTAGCGGTCGCTGTTGGGTATTTTTTTAGAGATAACATAGCCCCAAACTGCACATCGTCTCGCGTGTTGCCTTGAAACTGAATATATTCACCGAATAACACATGATAACGACTGAGGTATTGACCTAAATGCCCTTCGGGGTATAGTCGCTCGGCTTTAAACGCATGGGGAATATCGATGGCGATTGGTTGGCTATATAGGGGCGCTTGATAAGGCAGCGATTGGCCTGCATTGACAACAAGGCTTAAACATTGCATTAACTCACTATAACCTAACGACTTATCTCGCGCCCCCAATAACGATGCACCGAATGGCATTAGATTGGCACATAATTGGTTTGCCGCTCGAGTTAAGACCGCCTGTTGCGCCGCACGTCGATGAGCCGCCATTTCAGCAACACCTTTATCCAATATTTTTTGAGCCCAATTAATCCATGAGGCCGTTTTTGTTGAGGTGTCGCCCTTGAGTACTACGGTCAAATACAGATCATTGGTATATAAATTTTGATATTTAAATCGAGCGTGGTAGCGGGTATTCAATGTTTTAGCAAACGTCCCACTAAATCGGCCATCTAAAGCACACGATGCTTTTTTCCGATGCGTGGTCACGTAAACGATAAAGCGTTCATCAAGATTCAATAGCGCCTGATGCAATAAGAATCCTTGGTGATTTAAATTTTCAGGTTCTTCGATGTCGAAAGCGATGCCTTTTATACGAATTATTGAGCCTATCAGCCCAGAATGCGACTCAAAGATACTCGGCGTATTCAAATGCGTCACTGGAAATACGTCTGATATTTTGGCTTCTTGCCGTATGGCTTTCAGCGTTTTAGAAAGGCTCATATGCGCGAACCCTCCAAACAGTAGTATTAGGCACGTGCGGTAATCCTAGATAACGCTTGGCACACAACGTGAAAAAATGAATGTCATATCGCGATACCACCCAACCAAACACATGCAACGGAATAAATATCAATCCATACAAGGGTGACAAACCAATGAACACGCACATCGTCGCCATTAAATTCAGCATGTGATATTCAAACGTCACGCCGGCCACCATCGCCGGGCGTGTTAAAGCGCCGAATAGAGGATTCACTGTCAATGTCATTGATTCCATCGTCATCAACCAATCAACGTTGAATACAGAGACGAACCGCCAAAAATAATCCCCATGCCGACTAAAATCATGATGAAATATTCTTTGGGGAATTTTTGACGAGCCAAACATAAATAACCTGAAATAATGATGCAAAAAATACCGACGGTTCTGGCAAGGCCTCCTTGTAAATAAGTGGTGGTGCGACTAACAATACTTTCGATACTTTGTGCATGGGATAATGAGGGTATGCATAAACAACACCAGATGAGATGCGTTTTAAGCGTTACAAGCCGCCGTGCGCTACGTTGATGCCACGTAATCATGCGAATGCTCCTTCATTTAAAAAACCAGAGCGCTGCGCAATCTTTTTTAAATGCACTTCTTCTCGATCAATATCGATGTGTGATGGCGCATTAAAACCAATGCTAATATTGCCGTTATCCACCTTGAGCACTTTCATTTGAATCATCCCATTGCCAATGAGTACCTGTTGACCTATTTTCCGTGTTAAAACCAGCATGACTTTCCCCTTAACGTTTGATTAACATTTCCTTACATTGCTTCAAGTACCGCGTGACAACCTCAGGCTTCGCAACAGCTGAATCATTGCAAGCCACATAAAATTCATTGCGTTTCTTAATCTGCCGACAGTGGTTTATCACTTGGGGCAACGTAGGCGGCATCTCGCAAAAATCCCTGCAAGTGATGATGGCCTTATTCAACACATCATCACCAAACTGACTTAAGCCTTCATGCCACTCTTTTTTAGCAAACTCCAAAAAACCCTCATGCTTAAATTGACTACGCCAAACATGACCATAAAACGCCGCGAATCTGGAAAACATCACGTCAATACGTTTGCTTTGATTATTAACGTCGCTGGAAGAGGATGACGTTGTTTTGTGACTGTTCATCATCTGACTCACAGGGGATCCAGAACAGATCTTTTGCGGGCTCATTTCCAGTATTTTTCTTAAGGGTTGCACGTTTCTTCTCCTGTGTTTTTTCCATGTTTAACTCATCCTCCCAGCTCCGTTGTATTAACCAATTGGCAGGGTATTTCCACGGCGGCACCCACGCGCCATGCGCCCGCTTTTCTTCCCTATGTTTTATTTGCGCCTCGATGGCATGCATGATTTGGTTAAATAACGCGTCATCCGGGTTAAGTGCCTGAAATGCCTGCCACGCAATGTTCCTGGATTTTTTTTCTGGATAACAAGACCAAAAATTTTCGAATTGCGATAATAAATATATATAATTATTATCTTTTAGAGGTGTGTCGGCTTTTACTGATTTGCCTATGTCGGCTTTTGATGTGTTAAGTTGTGAATCGTTATTTATTTCAACGAGTTGCGAAACCCGACTCAGGTCTGCTTGGTGTGTCGGCTTTAGGTCTACTTTATTTTGAACGGAATAAGACCTTGAAGCTAATTCGCATTTTAAAATTAATTTCAACGCTTGGGATTGTGTAGTAATCAGCCCTGCACGCCCTAGTGCTGACAACGCACGACGAACCTGCATGCGTGAGCAACTCTCACTTTTGATGCCTTGATGTGGTTCAACATAAAGCTGCTCAGCTATCGATTGATAACTGATCCCACGCTTAATCCCAACCAACCCTGTTTTAACGTCCATATAAGGCCGTATCCCTCTTAAATAAGCTAGCTGCTGTATATGAGACAATCCACACAAGGCAGCAAGCTCACCATCAGTAATTAAAAAATCCATTGCTCACCTACTATCCGTTACTTACTCGTCATCACACTCGTTCTGTGATATCGTTTAAGGTAAGTTATCCACCTTTATTTGCACCTTTTGTGCAAAGCATCGTTACAATTTAGCACTTTAGGTGCTATTGTCAAGTTATTAATTTAACTATTTTTATCTATATGGATTATATTGCACAAAATGAATATCAAAGAAGAAATTGGCCATCGTATTGAAGCGGAGCGCAAAGCTAAAGGCTTAACCAGAAAAGCCTTAGCGGAGTTAACCGATGATTTAAAACAATCGCGCATCAATAATTGGGAGCGGGGCATAAGAACGCCTGGGCCTGAGGAAATCAAACAGCTAGCGAAGGCACTTGATGTGTCCCCCTCTTTTCTTATGTGCCTGACGGATCATAAACAACACCCTCATACAACGTCAGTTGGGGCATTGATTCCTTTGTTGGATCATCAACAAGCGTGCGATGCGCATAGGTGGGTGCAGGCTATTAAAAATGGTGAGTGTGGTGAAGGGGTATCATTTATTCCTATCAGCAATGAACTTGCAGCAGGTTTGGGTGAATATGCATTTGCGCTTAAAATGAAAGACGATAGCATGCGTCCTGAGCTGAAAATTCATGATATTTTAATCATTAATCCGGATTGCATACCCAACCCCGGTAATTTTGTTGTGGCTAGGCTAGAAGACGATAGTGAAGCGATTGTG
>CANISA010000140.1 GCA_947470005.1 Legionellaceae bacterium
CCCGAATTATTTCGTGGCATTTCAACAGACATCACCCCGGAGATTATTCAAAACCTACCCTTTATTAACAATTATTTTGTTTATAATTGGTTGGATATTATTTATCAAAAGAAAAACCTGTCACGTAGCAGCATTGTTGATCCTGACCTATCCAGCTCGCCCCACTTTAGAGCGGAAATCAACCAGGCAATCTTAAGCATTCTTTTATTGCCTCCTCACTACATGCAACAATTCATCCAGAGTTACATGCTTGGAGAAACCAAATTTTTGCTCGCGACCTTCCTTGCACGGCAAGAGGAACTACGGCACAGCGCCATGCAAAATAAATCCTTTGTTGATTACCTCACGTCACCGGATGCCCCTGAAATGGCCAAAAATCAGCTCATTCATCTTAAAAATTTTGCAGCTCACACCTGGTTTCCTATCATCCCACCCACGGAACATCAACAATTAGAGCTTGACCATGATTCATTATGGTCAAGTATTGTTCCAAGGCCCGAACGATTAGCGCCATCGCCGAGCAGTGTCGTAGCATACCCTCATGCGGAGGATGTCGCTGTGTCGACCCAACAAACCCAACAAGAAAGCGCACTGGAGTCCTCTAGTCACATGCCATCAGCCACCTACAATTCAAATCGAATGTTTAAAGCCCCTCCTCAGGCAACGCTTAACAAGCCATTACGGGCCAATCGAACATGCAGTGATTTGTCACAGTATTTGGAAATGGGCTAGTCTAGAGATTTAATCGATTGAAGACAAAAGCCGGTAAAAGTCGAATCACACCCATGATAAACTGCCATTGGCTTGGCACGTACGCTACGCGTCGCCCTCGATCAATGGCCCGATTGACCTGCTCGGCTACCGCTTCAACAGGGGCTAATTTGACCCCTTGTTGTTTCAAGTGATCCGTCATGGGAGTATCTGTTGGGCCGGGTTTTATCAAGACAATCTTGACACACGTCCCTGCAAAGCGGTGTTGTAAGCCTTCTGCATAACGCGTCAGTAAACCTTTAGCCGCTCCATAAACATAATTAGACTTTCGCCCGCGATCCCCAGCAACAGAACCTATCAATGCAAGCGTTCCATAACCTGCTCGAGCCAGGTGTGTGGCAAAGGCTTCTGCATAAAGCACCGGCGACACTGCGTTGATTTCCAACGCAGTGTAACATGCCGTCAGATCACGTTGGCAGGTGCTTTGTTCAGGTAACGATCCATGAGCGATGAGCACCGTGTCCAGCGCACCTTGCGCGGCCACGGCATCGACCATGTGTTGTATCGCAATCGGATCAAGAAAATCCATGTGCACCACTCGAATCATCGATTGAGGGCTTCTAACCTGCAAATCAGCAGCAACACGTTCGGTTCGAATCAGATCGCGCCCCACCAGCGTCAAATCAACGGACTGACCTTGAACCCAACGCCTTGCACAATGCTCAGCAATCGCTGAAGTGGCGCCAACGATGACGATCCGTTTCTTCTTTTCCATTTTAGTATCCCATCAAACGACGTGAAAGCCCGGAGCTTATTCCGGGGTCACGGTAAGTTAAAAATTTATGAAGTCGAGGATAGCCTGCCTCAAATAGAGCGCGCGGCATGCAGGCATTTTTAGCACAGTAAAGCCGACCACGGGCTTCCTGAACAATGGCGTCTAACCGCTTGAAAAGTGCCGCTGTCCGCTCGCCTTTATTGGGAAAATCAAGTGCCAACGTCACGCCTGGCTGTGGAAAGCTCATCATGCCTAGCGACTCACGATCACCCAATGTTTTTAACACAGCAAGAAACGAGCCCTCACCTGAACGTGAAACTTCATCCAACATCGCCTGCACAGCATGAGCGCCCCCTTCGCGCGGCACCACACTCTGATATTGAAAAAAACCGTTGGGACCATACATCCGATTCCATTCGAGGAGGTTATCCAGCGGATAAAAAAAAGGCTCATAATGCATAACCCGTCGGCGGGTCCGCCATGCATTCATATGGAAATAGGCGGCATTCAAGGGGCGAAGTGAAAACCGATTAACCAAGGAGACCGGAGGCACCCAAGGAAGTGCCCATTGACGCTGTTTTGGTGCACGACCCACGCCTGCATCGCTCGGATTCGCACGCATAAAAAGACCACGGCACCCGCCCTTCGACAGGCAATCAACCCAGGAAACAGTGTGCTCCCACCCGGCTTCAGAATCATCAGCCAAATGGAAAAATTCGTCCAAATTAGCGTACGGCACCGTTTCCGTATCCAACCATGGGCCCGGTACTCGGCGGAGTTGAATGTCGACCGAGACAATCACCCCGGTTAACCCCATCCCGCCGACCGTTGCCATAAACCATTCTGACCGACACTGTGGCCCACACTCAATGATCTCCCCGTCCGTTCGAGCCAGGGTAATCAGACGCACGTGGTCACCAAAAGAGCCCTGGGCATGATGATTTTTACCATGCACATCATTCGCAATAGACCCACCGACAGTGACCAGCTGCGTCCCTGGCGTCACAGGCAACATCCAGCCCTGAGGGAGCACCAGCCGCTGAATATCGCGCAACAACACCCCCGCCTCACACATCAAACGGCCGGTAAGCGCATCAAAATGGATAAAACGATCGAGGCCCCGCGTGCTCCAAAGAACACCATCCGGATTCAAGCACACGTCGCCGTAGCTACGACCCATACCATGCGCCACACCAGGCCGCGATGTTGCTACCAATCGGCTCACCGTATTTCTATCGCTTAATGCAATCACCTCATGATGTTCTGCACTTAAACGCCCCCAAGAAGAAACCGGCCTCACGCCCCCTCCTTGTCGCTGTGGTGGGGTTGCCTCATATCGTATGCTTCTCTCATGATTAGTGCGAGAATCATTAGCATCAGGACACCAATAAGATTATTCTATATGCCGAATAGCATAACCAACCACTCGCCTCGAACGCAACTCGGCGGATTAATCCGCCTCATGCGTCCTAATCAGTGGATTAAAAATGGATTTGTTTTTGCTCCCCTCCTTTTTTCAGGTGAATGTTTAAATAGTCAGGCATGTAAACAGGCCCTGCTGACGTTCCTTTTATTTTGTCTTGCCTCTGCCTCAACGTACATCATCAACGACCTACATGACATTGAATCAGACCGTCAGCACCCCCAAAAAGCCCACAGCCGTCCAATTGCAGCAGGCATCGTTTCCATCCCCATGGCCTGGGTTTTATTCATCATCATTGATAGCATCCTGCTCTTAAGCTGGTTTGTCGTCCCTCAGGTGATGCTGGTGATCGCCGGTTACATCGGATTGACCTCGGCTTACACATTCATATTGAAAACACAGCCCGTCATCGACCTATTTACCATTGCAATTGGCTTTGTTTTACGCGTCTACGCCGGTGCAGTGGCCTTGGCCGTGCCAATATCCAGTTGGATGTTCGTGACGACACTGTGTTTGGCGCTCTACCTTGCGGCCATAAAACGCCGGCAAGAGCTGAACCAATGCGGAACAAGAGGTCGCCCGCTATTAAAGCAATATTCGGCGTCACTGATGAACCACTACGCTGAGATGTCCGCGACGGGTGCGCTTATTTTCTACAGCATGTTCGTTATGTCAACTAAGCCGCAGCTGGTCATCACCATTCCTCTCGTCTTATTTGGCTTATTTCGATATGGATACATCGTGGAATCACAAGGTGATGGAGAATCCCCAACGGACGCATTACTCACGGACTGGCCCTTGATTGTCACGCTTTTGTTGTGGGTCATTGCCTGCGGCTGGCTTCTACCCCACGCGTCCCGGGCATAATGACCTATTGCTAACGCCGTCCATTCGCTCGCAATATAGACTGGAACCATGCCTTTTAGCTTGATTTTGCACCAGTTTTAAGGTACTATCCACCCCTGAATAATCCACCCTGAAGTACACCTATGATTACGTTAAACCAGTTGGGCATGGCATACGGCCAAAAACTTCTTTTTTTCGACGTAAGCTTAACGCTTAACCCTGGAAAAGCGTATGCATTGGTGGGTGCCAATGGTTGCGGAAAATCAACATTTTTTAAACTCATCACCGGCGAAGAAGAGCCGAGTTTTGGCGAAATCATTATTCCTAAAGACGCCTCTATAGGCTGGTTAAAACAAGACCAATTCCGCTATGAAAACACGCCCATTCGGGACATTGTTTTAGAAGGGAAAGCCACCCTGTGGGCCGCCCTTCAGGAAAAAGAAGCACTGCTTGTCTGTACCACGTGGGACGATGCCGCAGGCTTTCGCTTAGCCGAGCTTGACGACATCATTTACCATGAAAATGGCTACAATGCGCCGGCTGAAGTAGAAAGCATTTTAGTGGGCTTGGGGATCCCTGTTGACTATCATGACAGGCCGCTCAACGCATTGTCTGGCGGATACAAGCTTCGTGTGCTGCTGGCTCAAACGTTATTTCAACGACCCTCTATTTTATTGTTGGATGAACCAACCAATCACTTGGATATTTTATCTATTCAATGGTTAGAAAAATTCTTGAACACTGAATTTGATGGCCTGGTTGTTTTTATCTCTCATGACATGGATTTCATCGATAATCTCGCCGATCAGATTTTTGATATTGATTTCGGTGAAATAAGAAAATACTCAGGGAAATATCAACGATTTTTATCTGAAAAACAATTAATTCAAGAACAAAAATTAATTGAAAAGAAAAGCGCCGAAGATAAAGTCGCTCATCTTCAAAAATTCGTCGATCGATTTGGTGCTAGTGCCGCAAAAGCGGCTCAAGCGCGATCTCGAGTGAAAATGATTGAAAAAATAGAAATTCCTGACGTGCTGAACTCATCTCGAATCGCGCCGCATTTTCATTTCACACCCAAACGGCCGTCAGGAAAACAAGTCTGTAAAGTGGAAGGCCTGGGCAAATCATACCCAGACAGACATTTATTTAAGAAGCTTCATTTCGACATTAAGCGCGGAGACCGGATTGCCATCATGGGCGCCAATGGTCGTGGAAAATCAAC
>CANISA010000141.1 GCA_947470005.1 Legionellaceae bacterium
TCCATGTGTCGCCCAACGCGTATGAGCGATGCCCGTCTGGCCCGAAAGCTCTGTTTCTGACAACGCATCCGCTAGAGCCTGCACTTTCCCCACGACTCTCAACCGCTTTAACCGCGCCTCTCGATCAATCACGGCAATTCCTGCTGAATCATAGCCACGGTATTCAAGACGCCGTAACCCCTCCAACAAGACATGACTAATGTCGCGTTTTGACACTGCTCCCATTATCCCGCACATCCTTTTCTCCTTAAACTATCTACTTCACCGATTTTTTTTCATGAGCCGAGAATGATCGCGCTGCCACTCTCGGTTTTTCGTCGTCTCGCGTTTATCATGCGATTTCTTACCCTTCGCTAACGCAATTTGCGCTTTAATTTTGTCTCGCTTCCAATACAAGGACAACGGGATCAACGTGTATCCTTGGCGCTCAACAAGCCCCACCAGCCGACTCAACTCACGCCGTGACAACAAGAGCTTGCGTGAACGTGTTGCATCTGGGAAAGTGTGCGCGGATGCCGTCGATAGCGGCTGAATAGAAGCCGCCAACAACCAGGCCTCGCCTTGTTTCATGATCACGTGCGCATCGGATAGATTCACTTTGCCGGCCCGCAAACTCTTCACTTCCCAGCCGGATAGCACAAGGCCCGCCTCAAACTCATCTTCGATGGAATAATCAAAGCGCGCCCTTTTGTTAACCACAATCGTTGCACTTGCTTGCCCATTGCCAACCATAATACACCCAAACATCATGACAATTTAAAAAGAGAGCATACCACTTAGATATTTGCACACAAGGGACTTGACGGCAGAAGCGTGCCTCATCACAATAAATAAACGTCGAGAAAGAGGACTTCCGAATGAGCCCAGTAAGCAAAGGACACAAACTTTTTGTGTTGGACACCAATATTTTTATGCATGATCCAACGGCTATTTCCCGCTTTGAAGAACATGATATTTATTTACCCATGGTCGTCTTAGAAGAACTAGATCGACATAAAACAGGGATCTCTGAGGTTGCACGCAACGTGCGTCAAACCAACCGAATGTTAGTCGAGCTCATGGCTAACACCACGCACGAGCAACTGATTGCAGGCTTGCCCGTTCCGGGCTATCTCGCCGCCGATCATGTAAAAAGCAGCGGTCGATTGTTTTTTCAAACGGATGATTTTGAGCATTGCCTACCCGCTTCCATTCCGGGTCATAATGTCGATAATACCCTTCTTGAAACGGCGCTTGGCTTACAAAAAATACGCCCTAATCAACAAGTCGTCATCGTTTCCAAGGACATCAATTTACGCATCAAAGCCGGTATTTTAGGGATCCCTGCTGAGGATTATTACAACGATCAAGTCTTGGATGATGTGAATCTCCTGCATAGCGGCTTGCACATGCTCGGCGATCAATTTTGGGACACACACGCAAAAAACATGGAAGCGTGGAAAGAACATGGCGATACCTTTTATCGGATCCAAGGCCCCTTGATTCATCAATGGAACCCCAACGATTGCCTCACAACAGAAGATAATCAATTTCAAGCCATGGTCAGGCACGTGGAATCCGAACATGCCATCGTCCAAATGGCTCGAGACTACACGCAACAAAAACACGCCGTCTGGGGAATCACGGCGCGCAACCGTGAACAAAATTTTGCCTTAAATCTCTTGCTCGACCCTGAAATCGATTTTGTCACCCTTCAAGGCTCAGCCGGCACCGGCAAAACCTTGTTGACGATAGCGGCCGCCTTAACTCAAGTGCTCGATGACAATCGATACATTGAAATCATTATGACGCGTGTCACCATTCCTGTGGGAGAAGACATTGGCTTTCTCCCAGGAACAGAAGAAGAAAAAATGACCCCATGGATGGGCGCGCTCATGGATAACTTAGAAGTATTGCAGGGAGTCCAAGAAGGTGGAAGCTTTGGTCGCAGCGCAACGCAAGATCTGTTACAAAGTAAAATCAAGATTCGCTCGTTAAACTACATGCGTGGACGCACGTTTTTAAACCGCTTCATCATTATCGACGAAGCACAAAACCTCACCCCCAAACAAATTAAAACCTTAGTCACCCGGGCAGGCCCTGGAAGTAAAATTATTTGTCTTGGCGACATCAAACAAATTGATACCCCTTATTTAAGCGAAACAACATCCGGACTCACGTTTGCCGTCGATCGATTCAAACACTGGCAACACAGTGCCCACATGACCTTGACACGCGGAGAGCGCTCAAGGCTTGCGTACTTTGCTGCTGAACATTTATAATACGACGTTTTAAACGAGGCTTAATCATGTCCACTTTAGCGATAACATTCGATGACGTTCTACTCATCCCCTCCTACAATCACCATGAGTCACGACGGATTGTGGACATTAGCTCGACTGATCGCCTCGGAAAACTGACGTTATCTCTGCCCATCATGAGCTCGAACATGGACACCGTGACCGAAAGCACGATGGCTAATTTCATGCAAAGCAAAGGGGGCATCGGCGTCTTGCATCGTTTTTTAACCATTGACGAAAACATTGAAGAATTCAAAGCGTGCCAAGGTCAAGTCTTTGTATCCGTGGGATGCAGCAGTGCCGAGCTCGAGCGCGCAGAGGCATTGCGTGATGCCGGCGCGCTGTTCTTTTGCGTCGATGTGGCGCACGCGCATGCCAAATACGTCGGTAAAACACTCAAAAACTTGCGACAGCTGCTCGGGACGCGCTGCATCATGGCCGGTAACGTCGCAACCTATGCGGGTGCCGACTACCTGGCCTCGTGTGGTGCTGACATCATCAAAGCAGGCATTGGTGGTGGTTCGGTCTGCAGCACGCGGATCAAAACAGGCTTTGGCGTCCCCATGTTGACCTGCATCCAAGATTGCGCACGCGCCGACCGTTCTATTGTCGCAGACGGTGGGATTAGAACGTCTGGCGACATCGTCAAAGCATTGGCCTTTGGCGCCGATTTCGTCATGATTGGCGGCATGCTCGCGGGAACCACCCCCACCCCCGGTGAGGTCATCACCAACCCAGAAGGCGATCGCGTCAAACGATACCGTGGCATGGCCTCACGCGAAGCACAAGAAGAGTTCTTAGGCCAGATGCACGAATGGAAAACAGCCGAAGGGGTTTCCGCCGATGTACCCTATCGCGACACGCAAGATCTTATCTTGGCCGACATCATCGGCGGGTTACGCTCCGGCCTAACCTATGCCGGGTCAGATACCATCAGTGAGTTGCAACGCAAGCTTAATTTCGTGCAAGTAACGCCTGCTGGTCGACAAGAAAGCTTGCCGCACAAGCTGATGGAAAACTAAACCCTAAAAGCATGGCACTACCGTAAGCCTTTTCCTCGTTTTTGATAGCGGCATGTAAGTAGGGGCGAGCGGCTGCTCGCCCTATCATCAAACCACGGAGATCTGTGTGGCTTGGAAGAAGGGCGAGCAGCCGCTCGCTCGCAAGATCATTCGCTAACTCCAAATAGAAATCCATGCCCGTTTTCTTGGAGTCCTTGTATCCGAGAGCATCGTTAAACTTATCCACCTCTTTGTTTAGAGCGGCTCTTGCGGCGACAGCTTTTGCTTGTTCTTCTAGTTTTGATTTGTCTGCTGCTTTTTTCTCTACGGCGACTTCGTTTGCTTTTATTCCTGCTGAAACCTTAGGCGTTACGATAAATTTACTCGTATTTTCTATTTCAGCTGCCGAGAATAGTCCGTTTATTATCCCAATATTACTAGCGTAATCGTTCTTTGTTTTCTCATCCAGTTTCAAATTATCGGTCTTATCCGGATGATATTTACGTTGCGCCGCAATCAAGTTTTTTCTAATCAATGCGCCCCGCTCGTCGGGAGGACATTCATTCCACGCTTCGTTCGAAATTTTAATCAAGCCTAATCCTTGCTCGATCTTCGTTGACATATCTTCCTTGTATTCTGGCGTGAATCTCACGTCAATCTCCCTATGAACTAATCATAATAAAAAACTAGCTGCCCATTGTCGGTGCCGCAACAACGGCCGCGCCCAGCGTAGGAGCCTCTACGGCTGCTCCAGCTGTAGCAGGAGCCGCTACAGGAAACGCCTCCATTCCCGGTGAGTTCGCCGCTTGAATCGTTGGGCTACCGGTTGAATCAGACATAGGATTTTTGTTGTGCTTAAGTATCTTTTCATTAAACGCCTTTACTTCATTCCTCAACTCCTTCCTTCCCGCTCGCTCGCTCGCAAGATCATTCGCTAACTCCAGATAGAAATCCATGCCCGTTGCCTTGGAGTCCTTGTATCCGAGAGCATCGTTAAATTCATCCACCTTTTTGTTTAGATCCTCTCTTTCTTTTTCTAGCTTTGCTTTTTTATTAGTCGGAGCCTTGGGCTCATTAGCTGGCGATGCAGCTAAACTTGCTGCTAATGATGCCGCCTTCTGAGCAGCCTCAGCTGAATTCCGAGTTGCCTCCGTTGCTTCGGGTGACGCACCTGCTTTTTTCGCAGCCTCAGCTGCTTTTTTCGCGTCCTCTACGGCCGTTTTAGCGGCCGCATCGGTCTCCTTGGCCTCTTCAGCAACTGTTTTCGCATCATCAACAGCTTTACTCGCATCATTCATGGGGCTTCTCCTGGTGATATTTCTGCCTTTAGATCAGCTTTTAGTTGTTCGGCGTAAAGTCAAATAAAAATCAATCTAACAATCTAATTATAGATCAATTGATTGAGTCCGTATACTGCTGTAAAGTTTTGTAATCGAGAGCTTGTCTAAAAAAAGAACAGCTGCATAATGGGGTTTCTATTCGGTTATGAAAGGCTCTTGCAAGAGCCATCCACATTCTCCAAACTATTGGTTCTGAATCAAAATGTAAGGAAATGAGATGGCTGACTATGATATACCTTACACGAATCAATTTTAGGAATAATGTAGCCACTTACCCCCTTACCAACGTCCCGCGTTTTATACGCGGGATCCAGTGATATTGCTAGATTCCTGGATCCCGCAGACAAGCA
>CANISA010000142.1 GCA_947470005.1 Legionellaceae bacterium
AGTGAGCAGGTGTATGGATTTTATGGCTTTCACCGCGACGCATCGTATTGGTCATTTCCTTCAGGTCACACGACCTCCATCATGGGGTTTGTGTTTGGCCTGAGTTTACTTTTTCCTCGCCACGCGTGGCTTTATTTAGTCATAGGATTTGCAGTGGTCGCTTCGCGTATTCTGTTGCTTCAACACTATTTAAGCGATGTGATGATTGCTGCTGACCTGGCTTTGTTGGAAGTAGGGGTGTTATGGCTTATTTCGTGCCGAAAAGCCTGCTTTTCTCGCCCTTTGGTTGCATAATTTTTACGATGGTCTATAAAAATGAGTAAATTGAAGGATATTCCTGTTGTCATTGAAAGTGGTCAAAAATACAAGACCACGCATGGGGTCGTTGCCATTAAAGATGGCGTGAAAGAGACAGGCGTCGCGCATGAGCGCTTGCCTAAACCAGCCTGGCTTCGCATGGTTAATACGACCACACCGGCTTATGCTGCGGTGAAAGCTAAAGTGAAAGCCCACAAATTGTCGACGGTGTGCGAAGAGGCCAAGTGTCCTAACATCGCGGAATGCTGGTCCCATGGTACAGCAACCATCATGCTGATGGGCGCTGTGTGCACGCGTGCGTGTCGTTTTTGTGCTGTAGATACAGGTAATCCTCATGGTTGGTTAGATAAAGATGAACCAGAAAATACGGCTCAAACGGTCGAATTGATGAACCTCGATTACGTGGTGCTCACCTCTGTTAATCGGGATGATTTGCCCGATGGAGGAGCGGCACATTACGCAGAGGCTATTCGTGCAATTAAAAAACGCTGCCCAAAAACACGTGTAGAAGCCTTAACGCCTGATTTTCAAGGGGTCAAGGCTGATGTTGAGACCTTATTAGACAGTGGCCTTGATGTGTTTGCTCAAAATGTTGAAACGGTTGAACGGTTGACGCACCCTGTGCGTGATAACCGAGCTGGCTATTGGCAAACGCTGGATGTGCTTCTGCACGCGAAACAATATCGTCCTCACGTCTTAACAAAAACCAGCTTGATGTTGGGGCTGGGTGAAACAGAAGACGAACTGGTGCAAGCCATGGATGATATGCGAGCGAGTCACGTTGATATCCTTACGCTGGGTCAATATTTACAACCCACAAAAAATCATTTGCCCGTCGAACGCTACGTAACACCAGAGACGTTTGCCCGATTACGTGAGATAGGTCTTCAAAAAGGTTTTTTTGAAGTGGCATCAGGACCTCTTGTTCGTTCAAGTTATCGCGCGGACCGTGTGTTTAAGCGCGACAATTTGGGGCTTTAGTCACGTTAACTTCTTTTTTATTGCCCACGCTTGAAACCTAAATAATCCATCGCTCATACACTGATTTTTGTTTCATTAATTGGTCTTGTGCTAATTCATAAGCAAGGAGTATCAGTGAGTCACTTGTTTTTGATTGCTTAAAGCTTACGAGTGACGTGTCTGGAGCGACCATAATATCGGCTTTTTTAGCTCCTTGTGTATCATATATGTATTGATTAATAGAAGAAGACTCCATTAAAATGTCAAATAACGCGGGAAATACATAACGCTGCTTAGAGAATCCAAGAATATAAGCTAATATATTTTTGAACGTTAATACAGGAGGGAAATGATAGGTATTAACCCGGAAAGGAGGAATCCGAATGTCCAATGCAATGATTGTGCCCACATTATTTAGCTCATCTCGCATATCTTGGACGGGTAAATTAGTGCAGATACCCCCATCGACATAAACAGAACCATTTTTTTCGAACGGGGGTAAGAGACCGGGTATAGCGGTACTCGCTCGAAGCCATTCCCATAACTCGCCACTCTTTTTAACATCTTTTTTGCTTTTGGACAGATTAGCGACGACGCAAAAAAAGTTGGTCGATAAATCTTCAATTTGATACTGCCCGAAGGTTGCTTTTATTAAACGTGTTAACCCACTACCGTTTAAGATGGATAAGAGCGGAAAGGTCAGGTGTCGCCACAATTTGATCCCTTTCAACGTGTTCATTGATTGAGTAAACGTGCGATCAAAATAGCTCCAATCAAAATGGATGGCCAACAAGGCTCCAATGGCCGCGCCCATACTGCTTCCACCGATATAGTCTATGGGGACTCGCGCCTCAAATAAGGCTTTTACCAAGCCATAATGAGCAAAACCACGAAACCCACCTCCACTGATCACGAGTCCAATGGCCTGTCCAGTCATGTAGCGATAAAGTCGTTGATAGGAAGCTTTCGTGTCCATCAGATGATGATGCCGTTTAAAGGGGTGTTTAAAATAAAATTTTGCTGTGTCCGTATAAGGTCCTGAGTGTTGATGCATAATGACCAGATCGCAGGGACGTTGTCCCAAACGGGCGAGTAAATGAGGATCTAGTCGGTCCCAATCGCCTTCTGCGGTTATTATATAGACGTAATCAACATGATTAAATATGGCATTGTTCCAATGGTCGTCTCCATCGGCAGAAAAGAATAGATTCACACCTAAATTTTCTTGGCATTTGGATAAAAAAGGAACCATGTCCATGTCGGTTGAATCAATGGATTCCTTGTTGTAAATTCGAACACCATCCTGATCGATAAGCGGCTGAAAAAACGTGTTTATTTGTTCTAAAGACAGATTTGGATACACAGAAATTAAGCCGATATTTTTGTACTCGTAATGTGATTCTTTAAGATTCATGATCATATTTCGAAGACGTATTGCCATGGTTTGTGCTAAGAGCATGAGTAGCTCTGGCTTTTTCTTAAAAAAGTCGAGGAAGATGTCTTTATTGATTTTAAGTAATTGAGAGTCCCGCATTGTTCTTACCGATATTCCACGGGGTTTACCAGCAATAGCGTCCATCTCACCAACCATTTCGCCACTTCGAATGCTAGCCACTTTTTTTATGAAACGACTTGACGAAAAACACTCTAGGTAGCCATCCATTAAATAATAAACACTATCACTGACGTCGTTATGACTAAAAAGAATTTGATTGGCAGGTATGGACACTGTTTCTGAGAGAGACACCAGCTCTTCAAGCGCGGACTGTGAGAAATGACACAAGACAGGGTATTTTTTTAGTCTGTTGGCAATTTCATGACTGTCGGGAAAAAGCATAGAAGCCTCGCTGTTCTTTTTTATTTCATGGTCTTATTACGCTTAATCTTAGAGTTTACTCCTAAGTTGAAATAGTTCAACTCAACCGATTGTGATTGATTAAGCCGTCAACATGTTGACATCATCAAGTGGCTCTGTCGGGCTTTTCGTTTTAACCGTCCTCAGGGATGTCTTAAAAAAAGTGTCGCGCGATGTGACCAGTGCTTGGCTCGTGTTGATTTTTTCTTCAATGAGTTCGGGCGGTTTTTGCTCCGCCAATTGTTGACTCAGGTAGTGATTAATGAGTGTGAGGGTTAAGATTAATGATGCGCAGATAAGAAGCATGATAGGATTGGTCGCCAAGACAGGCATCAGTGCTGGGAGCACAAAGCTTCTTACAATGATGACGGTACTGATAGCCAGCAGTTGGCCTAGGTTAATAATCAGTTTCTTTTGCTCGTATGCTATTTGTTTTGCCAAATGCTGATGAGCGATCGATTCATATGTTCTTGGTGCTGTGGGGCTATTCAAGATGCTCATGGCTTTTTCATGGTCGCGACTCTTGCTTATTAAGCGGTCAATCTCAATCCATGCGCGAAATCCTACCCAGACTAAATCAACGATGAGAAATCCCACAGTAAAATTCAAGCTCGCTGGTGCGAGGGTTGAGAAAATCCAAATTAAATCACTGCAAAACTCAGTCCATGTGCGGTTAAATTCGGTGTCAAAACGTTTTCTCCATCCTAGTTCTTTGTCTGAATCCGACATCCAATCGCCTGGGATTGTGTGTTGTAGTAACTGCACCGTATTGATAAGCAATCTCATCCCGTGCAGCGCCCATCCAAGTGAGCTTAGGCTATATGAAAGACCATTTAAGACTAAACCAAACGATCCATCCTCAGTCAGATTAAATAGTGGCAATAATGCAGCTAAAACTTGCTTTGTTCTGAGGAGAACTAAGCGAGGCCAAAGAAGCTGGGTTATTCCGCGTTTGAATTCATGGACAGATAAGATGGGTGTGTTCGTTAGCGTAGAATACAACGTATATTGATAAGGCTGCTCATGACGAAATGAGCTATCCTTTTGCTCGTGAGGGTAGCGTTGCTCGTGATCAGTGCTAGAGCAACTTAACTCCATACTTGATTGCAGCGCTTCCATGATAGCCATAATAGGTCCATTCAAGCTGTTTTAGGGCACATTGTAGCACAATTTTATTTCATAATGGACGTTATCGAACGGGATGGTCGTCATTAGGCCGACGGGGGACGCATGATGGTAAAGCATAAGACGTTATTTTTTATTATTCTTTGTTTACTCAGTATGAGGACCATTGCAATGAATTTATCAATTGAAAGTTCTGCATTTGTAACCAATACATTGATGCCTAAGCAATATACGTGTGATGGCTTAAATGATTCCCCTGCACTGAGCTGGCAAGGAGCGCCTGAGGGAACGCAGTCTTACGTATTGATTGTGGATGACCCAGACGCACCCCATGGCACATGGGTTCATTGGGTATTGTTCAATATTCCTGCGACGCTGAGTCGACTCGAGAAAGCAGCTGAATTACCTTCGAGGGCTATTAGCGGTAAAAATAGTTGGGGAGAGCAGGGGTATCGTGGTCCATGTCCTCCACAAGGCACCCATCGTTATTTTTTCACATTATATGCGCTCGATTCGAGATTGACGGTTAACTCAAGTGTAAACAAACAAGATATACGCCTCACGAATGAATTTTAGGAAATTGTCTTTAAAACATCTTGCAATTTAAATTAAGAAGATCATGCTATAGAGCATGAACAAACTCACCCTGACACCCGCTGAAATTATTGCCTTGAAACAAGCGCATCGCGCTTGCAAGG
>CANISA010000143.1 GCA_947470005.1 Legionellaceae bacterium
GTAGGCTGTTTTTCTTTGGAAACTGATTCCATCGGCTCAGGTTTAAATTGAGTTTCCGGCTCAGTTGCTAACAGATCCAGATCATCAAGCTGATACTCATCGTTGTTGTTATCATTGTTTGCCATGGATTACCTACTCATCAAGTTATAGTATTGTGACATCCTGTGTAAACAGGATTCCGAGTCCTGTTCCTGCGTAGACCTCTATCGTTGTGGGTCTATTCATCTGTTTCTGAGCCGTTTTAGACCACGCTTTACCAACCTCACCCAAACCAATCATGGCATTATCAAGCGTCGAACGACCCAGGGTACTGACCGTCGTGTCCGTCGTTCCCCCCGTGCCACCAATACTAACCGTGGTATTAGACGACTGAATCGCACTGCTCATTCCCGCCATAAACGATGAGGCAAAGAGTGCACCATATCGTTGCAGATAATGATGGTTGGTTTGACTTGACAAGGCTGTTCGTGCGGTGTCTGGGTCAATCGCAAAGGCACTAATGGATATTGTTTTATCCGCACCAGGCATAGAGAGCGTATTAAAGCTAATGATCATTTTATCTGCATTAGACGGCAGCGTAAAACTGCCAATTAATTTAGAGCCCTTCAACCGACCGGAGACAATGCTCGCAAGAATAGGCCCAGGCTCATCCGTATTCACGGACGTGTCCATCACTGCAAAGAGTATGTCCCCTGTTCTAATCACGTTAGCGTGGGCAGATGCCGCAACGATTGTTGTTTGTGCTCCGCCGCCGGCCGCCCCCCCTGCTTGACCAGCCGACGCCGCACTGCTCGGCTTTTTCTCTGCCCCCCCGATAAAGACCTGATTAGGCGTCTTTTTCATCCCTGAAACCAGATCTTTCACCGCGGACATCATGGCGGTGGAGCGCTGTTTGATTTTGGCTTGGTAGCGTTGATCAGCCATTTGTATTTGTTGACGATTCATCACTGTTTGCAATTGTTTTGCGTCCGTTTTTTGTGCCGAAGCAGCCCCTTTTCCTCCAAACGACAACCCTTTTGAGCCTGGAGTAACGACCAGCGTAGGGATGGTGTCTAGGCTTGCAACACTGGATTGAAACGCTTGAAAGCCCGCTTGCTGCAAATCTTGCTCTGAAACACCCGCTGTTTTTAATTCAGCCTTACTAAATCCTGCCGCTTTAAGGTCAGCAGCACTGACCCCCGCATTCAACAACTCTTTGGCACTAAATCCTGCGGCCTTCAACTCCTTCGCACCAAAGCCCGCTTCGCTCAACTCATTGGCGCGAAAACCAGACGCTTTTAGATCCGCCGCGCTGAAGCCTGCATCTCTCAGCGCTTTAGCGCTAAAACCCGCCCCTTTGAGATCAGACGCATTAAAACCTGCCCCCTTAAGCTCTGCTGCACTAAAACCGGCGTCTTTAAGCTCGGCCGCGGTGTAACCGGCAGCCCTCATCGCGGCAGCACTACAACCTAACGTCTGTTTGATAACTAAAGCAGACACACCCGCTGCACGCGCTGCTTTCAACGACGCAACACTGCAATCAGCGGTTCTGCCTGCAGCAATCACACCGGCGGGAATTAGGCCAGCATCGCTTAATTCAGCGGCGCTAAAACCAGCTGCAAGCAGGTCGGCGGGTGAAAATCCTGCATCTGCTAAATCCTTGGCACTAAAACCTGCGGCCCGGAGTTGAGCGGCAGAACAGCCACTGATTTCATGAATTTGCTTCGCGGTAACACCTGACTCTTTGAGTTTTTTAAGACTAGCCGGATCACACCCGGCCGCACGAATTGCACCGGCGGGAATTAGACCCGCATCGCTTAATTCAGCGCCGCTAAAACCAGCTGCAAGCAAGTCGGCGTGTGAAAATCCTGCCTCCGCTAAGTCCTTGGCACTAAAACCCGCGGCCCGGAGTTGAGCCGCAGAGCAACCACTGATTTCATGAATTTGCTTCGCGGTAACACCTGACTCTTTGAGTTTTTTAAGACTAGCCGGATCACACCCGGCCGCACGAATTGCATCGGGACTTACCGCGCTGCACCCAACATACTCTTTAATCGACGCACTGCTCACCCCTGCAAGCCGTGCGCGTTTCAACGCTTCCTCGGAGCAACCTGCTTTTTTGAGCTGAGCAGGCGTTATCCCTGGAGGGAGTAACTTCTCAGCTGCTGCAATGTCTTTTGACGAAAATCCTGCGTTCTGAAGGTCGGTTGGCGTAAACCCGGCATTTAATAGGTCCCTTGCGCTATACCCTGCGTCTTTAAGCTCCGTAGGACTGAAACCAGCCGCTTTAAGCTGTGCTGCACTGAAACCTGCCGCAAGAAGATCAGCCGCGCTAAAGCCCGCGGCCCTGAGTTGAGCCGCGGAGCAACCACTGATTCGTACAATCGCCGCAGCCGTAACCCCTTTTTCTCTAAGACGTTTCAATGCCGCAGGGCTGCAGCCGGCCTTGCGCACATCTGCTTCTGTAACGCCATCCGGTAGCCCACTCGCACGCGCGATAGCTTGTGGAGAAAACCCAGCGCCTTTCAATTCTCCTTCAGAAAAACCGGCATTACTCATTTCTTCTGCGTTAAAGCCCGCGCCATGTGTCTCGCACGCAGAAAACCCACAACGCCGGAGTTTTTCTGCGGTAAAACCAGCCGATTTCAAATCCGCAGCACCAAAACCCGCTATTTTTAATTCTGGGCACGAGCAAACGGGGACGAGTTCTTTCAGTGTATAGCCGTTATCTTTGAGCTGCACACACGCACACATGGGCCGTAAACTACTGAGCCCTGCTCCCTCATCCACTACCTTTTTAAGGGAAGCAGGGCTACAGTTGTCATCTTTTAATGCTTGAGTCCACAAGCTCTGTTGGGCACCCGCCTCATCGCCTAGCGCGAGGGTTGTAAAACCAAGGCCACCTTCTCCGCCTTGTGGCCCAATCATTTCAACGCCCTCACCAAACGCTTGTGTTCGAATGATGGTCGGAATAGCGCTTCCTCCGGTTTTTCCCGCGGTCTCTGCCTGTTCAAGATTTTGTGCTTCTTGTAATGCCGCATATTGGGCCGTTTGATCGAGAGCCCCCGGGATGGATTTGAGCCCCGTTGGTGATCGCTTCACATCCGCATTACCAGCAAGCCCCGGAATCATAGGTGTGCCAAATTTATAAAAGCCAATGACAACGATCAAGATCAGCACGATCGCAGTAAATAGGATAACTATCCTTGAGCGTGTGTTTGAAAAAAGTGCTTTAATATTCTCTTTTTTTCCTGCCATGGTGTTATAGCCCTTCTACCTTAAGCTGCATCACTTTTCCATGCCATGAAACCAGCAACACTGGTGATTTTTGCATTTCATAGGCATGCATCCCATCCGCACTCGTCATGCTACCAATCCAACCAGGTGATAAGATGGTGAGGTTTGTCCTCACAAACATCCTATCACTGAGCAACCACGCACGCGCATCCCCACCACTGACCGTCAATCGAGCACTCCCAGGTGGAGGCACCCCATCAAGCACATGCAGCAGCAGATCACTCACAGACGGCGGCAGACCTTCTTCTAAAGGCGTATTTTTCGCATTCGGCCCATACCCTTGAACCCGCAGATCAACCCGATAATCCACCGCTTTTTGACCTGGGATCAGCGTCAACATCACCGGCGTGTTTAATCCACGCAATCGCACCGCAAGATTTCCGTAGGTATACTGTTTGCTGGCCTGAATCATCAACGTGTTGGATACTTTATCCCATTGAATATTAAACGCATCAGGATCACCTAAATCATAAGCACTAATGGGCCAAGGGGCACCCGTCGAGTCTAAAAAAACCAGCGAAGAAACAAACCCTTGTGACAGCCTTATCACGGGAGGCGTGGAGCCTGGTGATAAATTAACAAACTGAGAGGTAGCCGTCGGTTTGGGTGGCGTTCCTGGCGTCGATGCTTGGGCAAATTCCTTGGTACTGTACATCTGTTTAACGCGAAGGATTTGCTCTGGCGTCAATGGAAACAGTTGCTGCGTAACTCCCTCAAAAGCGAACTCATCAATGGCCTCATTCTCCGTCGGTGATCCACCGCCAGCCGCAGCAACAATCTCCGCTTCAACCTTTTTTTCAGCGGCAGGAGTACTCTTCGTTGAAACAGGTGTCCCTTCCTCCGGGGCAGAATGAGAGGTTGTTTTTTTTTCCTCTGAATTATTCCCCAAGCGTTTCTGTAACATCCGCAACTGATCTAACGCCTGATCAGCCGAGTCCGATTTAGCCGCTGGAGGTGCGTTTGCACTCCATGCCCCTAACGGACTTAAGAGTCCCGCCCATAAGATGAAAACCATCGTGCGTGTTCGATCATTCCCTTTGCCTCTCATCAACTGGCTCCACTCGTCGCAGCAGGACCCACCACAAATTGAGCTATCCCAATGCCTCGTGGCGAATTGAGTGTAGAGACACGAGAGATTAACATCGTGACTACACTGTTTTGCTGAGAAAATTCACTCGCACTTTGATACGTTACCAAGAGAGGCATTTGCACACGCCAAGCATAACGTCCATTTAACATCCCTTTCTGCAAGATAATAGGTGCTCTCGTGGCAACCGCTGATACGATAAGTTTCTTCGCCTTGACTGCATCTAAGTTGTTAGAATCTTGCAGGGCATTAAGAAATTGAGTCCAACCCTCTGACGTAAAAAACCCGGAGGATGCTTGCAGCTCAGATCGATAGTTCACAAAATTATAGGTAAACGACGCAATAGCCGCCTGATTAGCCCATTGCAGAACAGCCGAGTCAGATTGATTGGGCTCATTCATTGCGAACAATGGCGTAATGCGACCGTTAATGCTGGTTGCAAAATATTTAGGCGCAGGAGGATGCTTAACAATATAAATCAGCATAGCAGCCAATATAAAGTTCGCTAACGCCGAGATCAACAAGATAA
>CANISA010000144.1 GCA_947470005.1 Legionellaceae bacterium
AATGAAATAAAGTCCTTTATGATTAAAAAAGAACAAGATCGGATGGTCTCTGGTTTTAAGGCTTTGAAAAAGAATCGTGATTATTTAGTGGAGCTGGATGAAATTGCAGCGTTGGATACACCGTTGAAAGAAGAAGATGAGTCTTGGTGGACCGAACAATGACATTAACACAAGGTGGTGTTTATTTAGCGCGATTAGATCCTGCAAAACACGTTGAAATTGGAAAAATAAGGCCCGTAGTGATTTTAATGGGGCAGTTTATTCTTGATATACAGCCGCTTAGCGTATTGATTTGTCCGTTAAGTAGTCAATCGTACGAAGGATGCTCTTCTTTGCATGTTCAATTGACACCGAGGGATAGCTTGCGAAAAGAAAGTTATGCCTTGGTTGAGCATTGTCGTTCTATTTCAGTGAAACGTCTTATTGAACCAAGGCTTGCTCAACTGACGTCAGAAGAGCTTAAACTCATTTTTCAGCGATTGCAGCATATGTGCAGCATGTAACTCTGTACATGACAAAAACTCTGTACAGAGAGCATGTAAACAAAATTCGCCATACGCTTACTATGACTTACCTGTTGGGCTTATTACGTGTGCCGCCGCATCCAGACTACCCAAGGATTTCATTTAACCCATCAAGGACCGCCTGCAACTCATCATCCGTCACTTGTCCAATTTTTTTTCCAATTCGCAACGTAGAGAGCGTTCTAATTTGACTTATTTTAACCCAGGCAAGCTTGCCAGCAATGTCTTCGCTTAATTTTATCGTTAATGGAAACCCTGCTTTTTGTGGTCGACTGGTTAAAGCTAGTGCAATGACTGTTCCTGATTTTTCATTGAAAACGTCATGGCTCAAGATCAACACCGGTCGGTGCCCTGCTTGCTCATGACCTTTTGTCGGATCTAAGTCGGCCCAAACAATGTCTCCTCTTAAAATTCTGGCCATTCGTCCATATCCCTAGCGAGCCCTTCATCAGCCAATTGCTGTTCCAAAGCCGAATTGAGCTTGGCACACTCTTGCGTTAAACGCGTATGCTCCAAGCGATCGACCGTGTTGCTTACGGCAATTTGAATCGCTTGACTACGTGTTTTAAATTTTTTTTCAGCAACAAAATGATCAATCTTCTCCAAAAGAGATGAATCAATTGAAATAGCAATTTTAGCAACAGCCATGATGATCGCCTCTTTTAAGTAATACTATGGTAGTACTTAGTATAGCAAGACATCCAAAAAAGATAAAGGAGGACACACCTACAGCTTGATTATTTATCCCATTCAAGGTATCGTCGTCTGTTTTAGACTAATCCATTATGCGCTTCATTGATACTTTTCGCGAGCAGTTGTACGGACGCCCGGCCATGCCGTTTATTGAGTTTATGCATCATGCGCTGTACGCACCTCACGTTGGCTATTACAGTGCGGCCAATCAAGTCTTTGGTCCACAGGGTGATTTTATCACCGCCCCAGAGCTCACACCGTTGTTTGGCTATACACTCGCTAATCAATTTCAACCCATTTTAGCCAGCTTAGCCAATCCTATCTTACTTGAATTTGGCGCCGGTTCTGGCCGCTTGTGTGTTGATCTCTTGACTGCGCTAAAACGCCTGGATTGTCTTCCGGCGGAATACCTTATTTTAGACGTGAGCGCATCACTTAAGGCCTCGCAACACGCCCTGATCCAACAAGAAATTCCCGATATGGCCGATCGCGTTCGATGGCTTTCGCGATGGCCGAGTGAACCCTTTGAAGGGGTCATCATTGCCAATGAAGTGCTTGATGCCATGCCCGTGCATCGGTTTTTAAACACCGAACAAGGCCTGCTTGAGAGCATGATCAAACTCAATCCCGATGAATCATTCGAAGAAGTGTTTACCCCATGCACCAACACGTATGTTACGACACACGTCGAGCACGTGCTCACCCACACGGTGATGCCTTATCTCTCTGAAATTAATTTATTCATTGATGACTGGTTATTGCAATGCCACGACATGCTCTCGAAAGGCGCTGTATTTATCATCGACTATGGGTTTCCTCAGCATGAGTACTACCACCCTGATCGCCATCAAGGGACCTTGATGTGTCATGCACATCACCACGCGCACCCAAATCCGTGTCATAATCCCAGTAACGAGGACATCACGGCTCATGTGGACTTTACGCATGTGGCCGAAGCCGCTCATCAAGCAGGCTTTCACGTGGCAGGCTACACCAATCAAGCCTCTTTTTTGCTGGCCAATGATTTGCTACGTTTGCTCGAAAACGTGCCGGAAGGACCCGCTCGCGTCAACGCTCAACAGGCTGTAAAACAACTCATTCAACCCAATGAAATGGGCGAGTTATTTAAAGTCATTGCCTTGACCAAACACATCGATCTTCCTTTAACAGGGTTTCAATTACACGACAAACGAGCGACGTTATAACATGACAAAATATTTAACGACGGTGGAACTGCAAAAAGAAACCATGAAATTCTCAGCAGGCCACACGACCATTTTTTCTGCAACTGAACGCGAGCCCCTTCACGGACACTGGTACGGGGTATACCTGGCTTTAACCACGTGGGTTGAAGAGAATGGCATGACGTTTGATTATCGCTATTACAAACACCGCGTGCACGCGTTGTGCGCGCAACTTAACCAAACCTTCTTGATGCCGCAATATTCGCCTTTTTTACAATACGCGCAGGATGATGATTATTATTACTTCACCTTCAACCACAAAAAAATTCCCTTTTTAAAAGAAGACATCACGTTATTGCCGCTCACCAACATCACCGTTGAAGAACTATCACGTTGGTTTGTGAATGAGCTCATTAAAGATAACGAAGAACTAGCACGTCATCGCATTGAGCGATTGGTCGTTAAAGTGTTTTCTGCACCCGGTCAATCCGCGAGTCACACCTGGGCACGCGACCCGATTTATCATGGCATGCCACAAGGACTCGAACCCGATGACTGTGTTTCAGGTGAGCGTTCTTAACACCAATCGTGATTTTTTCGATTACTGCCTCGGTGACACCCCTGTGCCACTCATCGGTGCACGCGTATGGGTTCCTTTTCGGCAGGCGATGCGACTTGGCATTGTCATTGGAAACAACCCCGCAGAAAATCCCGCCATCACACTGCGGCCCATTGCTACGGTCTTAGACGAACCTCCCATATTCCCAGGCGAGTTGCTCGCGCTGTGTCGCTGGATAAGCCGTTATTATCACGCGCCGCTGTCTCAAGTATTATCTTTAGCGCTACCCAAAATATATCGCTTAGGTAAACCGATGATCAACACGGCGTGTAAAAAAAATCAACCGACTGAGATCATCGCCGACCTCCCCAACGCCACACCCCTGCCACTTCATCCTGAACAGCAGTGTGCCGTAGACCTCATCAGCGAGCAATTGCATACGTACGGCTGTTATCTCCTGCATGGCGTGACAGGCAGCGGCAAAACAGAAGTGTATCTGCACCTTGTCCAACGCGTGCTCGCGCTGCATGGCCAAGTCTTGATTTTGGTCCCTGAAATCGGCTTAACACCACAACTATTGACCCGGTTTAGTGAACGATTTCAGGTCCCCATGGCGGTTATCCACTCGCACGTGACCGACACGGAGAGGGTGCGCGCGTGGCAACTGGCCAAGGACAACCACATCAAACTTATCATTGGCACACGGGCAGCGCTGTTCACCCCCATGCCAAACTTGGGCCTTATTATCATTGACGAAGAACACGATGCCTCACTGAAGCAACTCGATGGGGTACGCTACTCAGCACGCGACGCGGCCCTTGTGCGGGCACAACTGCAAGAGATCCCTATCGTGTTGGGATCAGCCACCCCAAGCCTAGAAAGCCTGCATAATTGTGACTTAAAAAAATACACTAAATTGCGGCTAACACACAAAGCACTCAACAACACGCAGCTGCATTACCAACTGATTGATATTCGAAATCAACCGTTGAAACACGGCCTAGCAAAGGCCACACGGCAAGTCATTGCAGAATATGTTGAGAAACAGCAGCAAGTTTTAATTTTTATCAATCGTCGCGGCTTCGCGCCGGTGCTCCTGTGCCATCAATGCGGTTGGATGGCTGATTGTGTGGCTTGCGATAGCCACTTGACGTTTCATCGCCGTAAAAAAGTATTGATTTGTCACCATTGTGGCCTGACACGAGACGTCCCCACCCACTGTCACACCTGTAAAAGTGACGACTTACTCCCCATTGGCGCCGGCACTCAACGGGTACACCAGGCGTTATCCAGCCAATTTCCTACAGCAAATATCATACGTATTGACCGTGATGAAGTACGAAATACACGTGTGCTGCACGAGCGTTTAGCACTGATCAATGAAGGCACGCCTCAAATCATCATTGGCACACAAATGCTCGCAAAAGGACATCATTTTCCGGCCCTAACCTTGGTGGTGGTGCTGGATACCGATGCTGGATTTTATAATCAAGACTTTCGCGCGCTAGAACGCTTAGGGCAACTCCTAACCCAGGTAGCCGGCCGTGCGGGGCGCGATCAGCTCCCAGGACGCGTCTTGATCCAAACCCACCTTCCACAGCACCCGTTACTCAATCAATTGGTCCAGCACGGCTATGATGCGTTCACTGACGCACTGCTTCCCTTGCGAAAAGAAGCCGCCTGGCCCCCTTATTCCTTCCTCGCGCTCATCCGCGCGCATGGAAAAACAACCCCGGCCTTACTCGATTTTTTGCATGAAATCAAAACCATCCTCGAGAGCGAGCCGCTTACCGTGTTAGGCCCCGCACCTGCACCGTTAGCACGCAAAGCGGCTCTGTATCACATGCAACTGCTCGTCAAATCACACGTTCGTAAAGATCTTCACACCGCCTTAACGCGACTACGTGACTATTTAAAAACAGT
>CANISA010000145.1 GCA_947470005.1 Legionellaceae bacterium
ATTAAAGACCCCACCTCCTTTTGAAATCAAGGCATGATTGTAGTCTGACCAACTCGAACGAGGTAAATGAAACAAGCGCTCGCGTTCAGCAAAGCTGACACCTGCGTCAGGCGTTGGATCAAGAAAAATATGCTGATGGTTAAATGCCGCGAGCAATTTAATACGTTTAGATAACAGCATCCCATTACCAAACACATCACCCGCCATGTCACCAATACCAACCACAGTAAAATCAGTGGTCTCCATGTCAACGTCCATTTCATAAAAATGTCGCTTCACAGACTCCCATGCGCCTTTTGCAGTAATGCCCATTTTTTTATGGTCATAACCAATCGACCCACCGGAAGCAAACGCATCCCCTAACCAAAATCCATACTCGTTCGAAATACCATTGGCTATGTCAGAAAAGGTTGCCGTGCCCTTATCTGCCGCAACAACTAAATAAGGATCATCTTCATCATAACAAACGACTAAATCAGGCTTCACCACCGCACCATCGAAATAATTATCCGTGATATCCAACAGCCCACGAATAAATTGCTGATAACAGGCAATGCCTTCGTCTAAAATTTCCTCACGCGAACCCGTAATGGGTAATTGCTTTGCGACGAAGCCCCCTTTAGCGCCACTGGGCACGATCACGGCATTTTTTACTTGCTGCGCTTTCATGAGGCCTAAGACTTCTGTTCGAAAGTCTTCTTTACGATCAGACCACCTCAATCCACCGCGCGCAACTTTTGCACACCTCAAATGCACCCCTTCAAAACGCGGCGAATAAACAAAAATTTCAAACAGTGGGGATGGACGAGGCATGCCAGCGATGGCTTTGCTGTTTAATTTAATTGAAATATAAGGCTTAGGGTAACCCTCATTGTTTGTTTGGTAATAGTTTGTTCTTAGTGTTGCTGATATCGCACTCATGTATTGCCTGATGATTTTATCTTCATCCAGGTTAACAACGTTATCTAGATCAGCGATGATCTCCTTTTCTAACGCAAGCGCCTCTTTTTCACGATGAGGAATGGCTTCGACTTGGAATCGCACTTCAAATAAGCGTGCAATTTTTTTTGCAATGGGTGCATTGTTATTCAGTGCCGTTTCGATGTAGTCCTGACTAAACGTAAATCCAATTTGTTTGAAATATTTCGCATAGGTTCGCAAAATAGCAACTTGCCGCCAACCAAGCCCTGCAGACAAGACCAATTGATTGAATCCATCATTCTCCGCTTCCCCAAACCAAACACTGGCAAACGCTTGTTGGAACAGCTCACTCAAGTTGTCCGTTTTAAACCAAAAACCGCGCGTGTACTGCATTGCAAATTCGTTGATCCACGTAATCGCTTCATTATCAAATACCAACGCATAAGGACGTTCACTGATGGCACGCATGCCTAAATTTTCTAGAATAGGCAATACATCAGACAAAGCAAGCGTCGTGTGCTGCTGGTAGATTTTAACCCAAAACCCTTCTAAATGGTGATCAGCAGGCTGGTAAAAATTAATTTCCAATGGATTTTTTTCAGATAATTTTTCGACATATTGAATATCCAATACGGCGGTTTCCGGCGAAAAATTGGTCCTGTATACCGCAGGAAATGCATTTCTATACCGTGCATACAAATGATTAGCCTCTTCCTCATCGAACGCGTCCAGAAGAAAATATTGCAGCTCATCTGTCCATGATCGCCCCGTTTCTATTAGTTTTTTTTCAATCGCCTTAAAATCATAAGCCGTATTTTTTTCTGGATCAATTCGAATAAAAAAATGAATCCGAGCCAGGACTGACTCCGAAAAATACGTTGAAAAAGAAATGTCCTCTGAATTAAAACTAGCCTTTAGCACATCTTCCATGGCTTTTCGAAGTTCAGTATTAAAACGGTCTTTAGGAACATAAATTAGGCACGACACAAAACGATGATAAATATCCATACGAGCAAACAGTCGAATTCGACGGCGTTCTTGCATATGAAAAATGCCCATCGACATTTCAAGCAGCTCTTCTTCCGACGCTTGCATCAAGTCATCTCGAGGGAATGTTTCAAGAATATTCAACAACACTTTTCCAGCATGGCTTCGCGCATTTAATAGCGAATTTTTCATAATCGAAGCCACTTTGTGGCGCAAAAATGGAATATGTTTTGGATTCGTGTTGTACGCTGCTGACGTGTACAAGCCAATGATTCGCCGCTCCCCAATCACTTGGCCTTGATTATTAAAACGTTTGATCCCAATGTAATCGGTGTAGGCATCACGATGCACGGTTGCCAGTGTGTTGGTCTTTGACATCATGAGGATCCGTGAAGACAACGACAGTTCGCGTGCCTCCGGTGTCATCGTCGAAATGTTGCGCGAACTTGACTGATTCAGCCCTAGCCCTGCGCGAAGCACACCCAATCCTGTGTCTGGAATGGATTGTAGAATGGTTTCATCCCCTTTCTGTATCAGCTCATAATCGCGAACGCCAAGGAACGTAAAATGATGATCTTCAATCCACTGCAAAAATAATTTTGTTTCTTCAACTTCACCAGGGTCAAGCACCGCTGGGGCATCCCTCAATTCCATGATGATAGCCTGAACTTTCTCACGCATCGCCTGCCAATCTTCAACCACGGCATGGTTATCGGTCAATGCACGTTCAAGACTACGCTGCAGCTCTTTCAAAACATGCGGGTCGGTTTGCCTATCAATCTCCATGAAAATAGGTGCTTCAATGATCACATCCGACGTAATTTCACCGCGGCGAGGAAGAATAGCGGTCACCTCATGATGAGGGCCTCGTGTTAACCTGATGCCTCCCATGTGAATAATCAGGTCTGAAGAAAAACCCATGCGGCTAATAATCACACGCATGGAATCAACAAGAAAAGGAGCATCATCAGTAATGACTTCAATCACCGTGTGTGATGTTTGCCAGCCATCTCGGGAGCTATTGGGATTATAAATACAAATTTTGGTCTCATGGGGTTGTCGTGTACGAATGGTCGACCAAAAATGAATCGCTGCACCACTTAGTGCCTCAACAGTCCATAGGTGTAAATCATCCAAAGCCACCGTGCCAAAGCATTGCCGAAAAAACTCCGAACACAATACAGCGTGCTCTCCGTCTATTTTTTGATTTATTTGCTCAACAACAGCATCAATAATTCGATCTTTACCCTCTTCAAACTTATGAGACATACAACCACCCCAATCCGACCAATCAGTAACAAATTGCTTGAAATTATATACCGGTTACCCTATTTCTGCACGGATCTTCTGAGACAAAATAAGGCCTGTCACCCGCGTAGGTAAAAAATGGACGTCAACATCAAAAAAAATCGATGAAACAAGCCTGTCGGCTATGTTATGATGCTGAAACCTTAAAAAACACCTTATATTTGAGATAAAAAATGTCATTTTGTACTAATTTAACTATGGCGCTTGCGCTGAGCACCCTGTGTGCGAATTTATCTGCTGCAGGTGACTTCCCCAGAGGGTGTGAAGTTAGCGGCTTTGGATTTCAAGACGCCAAGGTTCTTTTGAATGACACGGGCGAACAAACGTTATACCTTATCCAAAACCGCTCAGACACCCCTATTGAACTGGAACGCATTGAATCACAAGAGGTGTTCATGAGCCCTAAGTTACAAACCAAGCTCGGAGCAACGCAATGGGCCGCCTTTGCCTCAGATGTGAGCAATACACATTTTCAATGTTTCACGCGCGTGGAAGACGTTGTAACGCCACTTAATTGCCGTGACGTACTGGATGTTTGCCAGTATCCACGCGTTAAATTCGCATTGAGTAATATGGGTAGCTATTGGGTTTCAACCAATAAACCTCAGCCGCAAGTCATTAAAGATGCCACCGCTAAAGGCATCTATTTAAAGTGGTAGAACCCTAACGAGAAGTGAATAAACCATGGCTAAAACGATATCCACCATGCTCCCCCTGGGCACGCCTGCACCCGATTTTTCCCTCCCAGATGTGGTGAGTGGTGCTCACGTAGGCCTACAGAACGCCCACGTCGCATGGGCAACCGTGATTATTTTCATCTGTAATCACTGCCCTTACGTAAAACATATTAATCATGAGTTAATTCGCCTCGCCAACGACTACATCCCTCGCAACATTCGTTTTATCGCAATCAATGCCAATGACGTTGACAATTACCCTGACGACGCGCCAGATAACATGAAAAAAACAGCACAAGAGCAACATTACCCTTTTCCCTACCTTTTCGATGAAACCCAAGACGTCGCTCGCGCGTATCAAGCCGCATGTACGCCTGATTTTTTTGTTTTTGATCAATCGTTAGCGCTGATTTATCGCGGACAACTGGATGACTCTAGACCAGGCAATGGGTTACCTACTGACGGTCACTCCATTCGGGATGCGCTAGAACATGCATTGACAAACACACCCATACCAACCAGTCAGAAACCTAGCATGGGGTGTAATATTAAATGGAAGAAAGAACACTAGTCATTACCTAGTGTGCAACCTTAAGTCGGTCCGCTGCTGTTGTTCCATTGCTCCCCAAGGCCGTGCGCTTCACCAGGGTTAGATCTACGCATGAGCGATGAAGAAAACATAAAGCAGACCGAAACACCTGACATCATCAAAAAACATATATTAACGAGCTGTCCAGACTCTCATCATTCGTTGCTGCCATCCCCGCAGTTTGCGGATAATAAAACGACAAGTTTATAACCACTGTTGCACTTCGTGGTTGAACAGGCGATTGACTTTAATTTTACTTTAATGCTATAATAAAGAACAAAATTGTCACCATATCCTGATGAGGAAACACAATATGCCAACCATGCAGACTGAAGTATACGCCTCACGAATGAATTTTAGGAAATTGTCTTTAAAACATCTTGCAATTTAAATTAAGAA